>DAOUSX010000075.1 GCA_030627025.1 Dehalococcoidia bacterium | reverse complement strand
TGATCACAGGGTCCCAGCTGGTTGGAACACCCTCGTTAAACCAGGAAATGAATTCCTTCATCAATCTACGAACCTCGCTTCCGTCTTGCGGAGGGATATAGTTTCCAGCAGCTACAGGCCAGGTTCTATATTCACCAGGTATATTATCTGGATAGTCAATATTTTGCGTAGTAATCTCGTGAAGTTTGCGCACTAAGCTTTCTGTCAAAACCAAGTCTGGGTCATTGCTCAGTTGGGTAGCCACGTAATACATTACCTGCTCGGCATTTCGCGCCTCTTGCTCCTCACGCCTTCTATTTGGTGGCAGAACCGGCTTATTGGGTGGTGCCTCCATTATACGCTGCACTTCTTCCTCTGTTAACTCTGCTCCTTCTATCCCGGTGGTACCACGTACTGCTCGGAGTATGTTAAGCGCATCGATTCTATATTGCCTGCTTGGTGTTATAGGAATACGAGCGATTACAGACGCAAAAGCATAGGCTCTCTGTGCGAGAGCAATGAGCTCTGGCTGTTGAGCCTGAACTTGCACATCAAAGTTAACATTCCATTCAGGCATGGTTATAAACCTTTTACATGGACATTGTCCTGGACATTGTCTAAAATAGCATTATAGCTAAAGTATATTCAAAAAGTCAAGACATTTTAATGGACTATGTCCATAACTTTGTCCAATAATCTAGAAATCAGTTAAGGTCGTTGAATATGGTATCCCCTCCCATCAAGGGACAGGGGAACTTCCCTTTCAGCTTATCGCCAGCATCCTGTCAATAGCCTTCTTAGCCCTCACCCTTATCTTCTCAGGAACAGTGACGATGTTTTTCCTTGCCTTCATTGTTTCAATCACCGTTTCCAGTGTGGTCATCTTCATATCAGGGCAAACTAAGCTATCGGAGATAAGATGAAATTCCTTATCGGGATTCTGCTTCTTCAAAGGATACAACATTCCTTCCTCAGTGCCAATGAGGAAATCCTTCGCATTGCTTGCCTCAGCATAGCGGAGCATCTGGGAGGTGCTTAAGGCAGCGTCAGCCAGCTCGATAACCTCGGGGCGACATTCGGGATGAACCAGCACCCTGGCTTCAGGATAACGCTGCCTGGCTTTCCTGACCTCCTCCACAGTGAGGTTATCATGTATAGCACAAAAACCAGGGTAAAGAACTATCTTCTTATCGGTCTTCCTGGAGACATAATACCCCAGATTTCTATCAGGAATGAACAGGATTTCCTCATCGGGAATTGCGTTTACCACCTCGGCTCCGTTAGCCGAAGTGCAGCAAATATCGCTCTCTGCCTTAATCGCTGCTGTGGTATTAACGTAAGCTACCACTGCAGCTTGGGGATATCGCTCCTTCCATTCCCTTAAACTGTCAACATCGATCATATCCGCCAGAGGACAGCCAGCGTCACGATGTGATAATAGCACTGTGGTATCTGGATTGAGGATAGCCGCTGTTTCCGCCATGAAGAGAACGCCGCAAAAGACGATTACTTCCGCCCTGGCGCCAACACATTCCCTTGCCAGTTCAAGAGAATCCCCGGTAAAGTCAGCAATATCCTGCACTTCAGGACGCTGATAGTTATGAGCCACAATAATGGCATTAAGCTCCCTTTTTAGCTCCAGGACTTCCTTCTGAAGTTCTTCCAATCCAGGCTCTGATTCAGCAATCACTTTCACTTTCTATCTCCGTTCTCTCCAAACCCAGTAATCCACAAATTTTCTCACAGCTTTTGCTGCGCTGGCAGGTGAAGGGAAAACAGGTATCCCCTGGCTAATAACCTGTTTCCTTGCCTCGGCAATGCCACTCCACCTCCAGCTTTGCATATCAGAGGAATCAATTTCGGCTGTTTCTATGACGGAGACCACCGGCTTACCTTCATCTTTGATTGCCATGCTGCCGCCCATGAAGTCTGCGGCTAG
The DNA here is from genome assembly GCA_030627025.1 of Dehalococcoidia bacterium. Lineage (GTDB taxonomy): Bacteria > Chloroflexota > Dehalococcoidia > GIF9 > AB-539-J10 > CG2-30-46-19. The sequence continues at coordinate 4,097 of DAOUSX010000075.1, read as the reverse complement.
CATCTTCCGCCATATATCCATAGGGAAAAAGTCGTCCTGGGTCAAATTGACGACGAAAACATCAAATTCCTGCTCAGTGATAATCATCCTCAGCAGATTCGAGGGTGGAACAAGTGACTTTTGAAGAATAGAGCTGTCCAGGGGATTCCTAAGCCAATCCCAGACGTGTGGAACCGCCTGTTTAAGTTTCTCCCTTGCTTTTGAGGAAAGGGCTGGCAGATGGAAATCTTCTTCCTCCCACACATCGGCTGAAATCACGCTTTTCCCACCTCCACCCCCAATAATAATCAGTCTCCTTCCCGTGATAGGCGGCAAAAAGGTGAAAGCCACAACCTGGTCTATCAGCTCCTGAAAATTACCGACCAGAGTAATACCGTGCTGTTTTGATATCGTCCTCCAGATGTCCATAGAGCCTGCCAGTGATGCCGTGTGCGAAAATGCCAGCTTTTTCCCGGCCTCCCCTCTTCCCGCCTTAAGTATTATCACCGGTTTCCTCATTGCGGCATACGATAAAGCGCGGATAAATTCCCTCCCATCTTTAACCCCCTCAATGTAGGCAGCAATTAACTTTGTTTCAGGGTCCTTAGCGAAATAGTATAGTAACTCAGATTCAGTTATATCCGAGGCATTGCCATAGCTTATGACCTTGCTGAAGCGAACCCCGCGTAAAGCAGCATATCGGACGAATTCCCCTGCTCCTCCACCACTCTGAAAGAATCCCCCGACAGGTCCAGCTTCTTTTGGCAGGTCATGGTTAAAGGAAAGCCCGACTTTGGGATAGTAAACACCCATACAATTTGGGCCCAGAATCCTGATGCCCAGCCTTTTCGCTTTTCGTAAGATTTCACGTTCAAGCCTCGTTTCCTTTTCCCTCCCCGTTTCGCTCATTATCCCCGTGAAAAGATGAACCAGCTTAACATTCTTGGCTTTACAATCTTCGAGGAGTTTCAACACCCTTTCAGCAGATACGCAGGAGATAACATAATCTACCTCTGACCCAGGGATATCCCTGAGACTTGGATAAACCTTGAGCCCGAAAATCTCATCCAATTTCGGGTTTACCGGATATATCCTGCCCTTAAAGCCATGGTCTATGAGGAAACGGGTAAAGTTGTATCCTCCGGACATGATGTTCAGGGATGCACCGACAACAGCAGCAGAATTTGGATGGAAAAGCGCGTCAAACTTATCAAAATCCTCAAGCATGTTTGCCCTGCAGTGCCCAGGGACTGGTCTTTTCAATACTGACCTTCACCAATTTCCCCGAACAATCAGCATCGTCCTGGAAAAAGACCAGTTTATTACTTTCAGTCCGCCCATACCACTTCCCCTTTTTATTGCCCTCCACCAATACTTCCACTTCCTTTCCTATATAGCCGGAGTTTATCTCGCCAGCTACCGATGCCTGGAGCTGCTCAACTTTCCTGAGCCTTTCTTTCTTGACATCTTGAGGAACACTATCCTCATATTTCCTCCAGGCAATGGTGCCAGAGCGAGGAGAGTAAGCTGCCACATGAACAACATCGAACCTTATTTCCTTTAGCAGCGAAAAGGTTTTGTCAAACTGCTCCTCTGTCTCTCCAGGAAAGCCAACGATTACATCGGTGCTCAAAGAAGCCTGAGGCAGGCGTTCTCTAACGGCACGGACGAGCTCTCGATATTGCTCCACAGTATACCCCCGCTTCATCGCCTTTAATATATCATCATCGCCCGACTGAACAGGCAGCTCAAGGTATTTACACACCTTATCCAGCGAAACCACCGCTTCAATAAGCTTTCGGCTCACGTCTTTAGGGTGGTTCGTCAGAAAGCGAATCCTTGATAATCCCTCGATTTCGCTCAGCCGGTATAGCAAATCAGCCAGATCTGGACGCCCCGGTAAGTCACGCCCGTAGGAATCGACATTCTGTCCCAGTAAGGTTATCTCTTTCACACCCTGCCTGACCAGTTCTTCAGCCTCACAGACCACCTCATCCAGAGGGCGGCTCACCTCTCTGCCTCTACGGTAAGGAACAATGCAAAAAGAACAGAAATTGTTGCACCCTTGAATGATAGGAATATAGGCACACGGCGAAGAATCCTTCCCTGCGTCATTGCGAGCCGAAGCCCTGAACGCAGTGAAGGGACTGCGAAGCAATCTCTGTTCATCAACAGGAACGCCCTGCTCCTTAGCCCAGCTAAGGAAATCGGAATAAGCCCCGGGTTTGAAGAAAAAATCAACATGAGGGAATCGCTTCTTCAAATCTTCAACATGGGAATCGACAAAACAGCCGGTAACCAAAATATGCATATCGGCATGTTCCCTCTTCAAACCTTTTAGCTGACCCAGCATCCCCAGAACTTTGCCCTCTGCGCTTTGTCTCACCACACAGGTATTAAGCACTACTAAATCAGCTTCCCGGGGCGATTTGACCTCATGATATCCTGCGGAATTCAGATAGCTGGCTATCCGTTGTGATTCCGCCTTATTCATCTGGCAGCCTATGGTCCAGATAGAATAACGTAGCATAGCAATATCACCAGCCACCTTTATATTACTAGCTTGGTGGTCAATCCACCATCAATAATCAGAGTCTGACCGGTAACGTAAGAGGAAGCATCAGAGACCAGGTAAATAACACCACCAGTGATATCCTCAGGCTGACCACAGCGCCCCAGAGGTACAGAGAGGGGTAAACTCTCCCCCTTTTCACTCGCCTGGCCTGGCTCCATGCTCAATAATTGCAACAGCCCTCCACTAGCTATGACTCCCGGGGCAATAGCATTTACCCTGATATTGTAAGGTGCCAACTCTACAGCCAGCGTCTTGGTGAAATTGATAATCCCCGCCTTAGCTGCTCCATAGGGAGCATTCAGGGAATAGCCTGTAATGCCGGCTACCGAAGCGATGCTAACGATGTTTCCTTCCTTCTGGTCAATCATCACCTTTCCCACTGCCTTGGAGCACAGAAACACGCTCTTCAAGTTCTCACGAACAATGGCATCCCATCCCCCTTCGCTTAAATCCATTGTGTCAGCGATGAAGGAGCCACCGGCATTATTGACCAGAATATCAATCCTGCCAAACTTAGCCACGCTCTTTTCCACCAGGTTCGACACCTGGTCGCCAGCACGAACATCGGTAGGCACCGCTAAAGCCTTTCTCCCCTTAGCCTTAACTTCATCAGCGGTGGCTTCGATGTCAGCGGCAGTCCGGGCACAAACTACCACATCAGCACCGGCATCAGCTAAGCCCAGAGCTATAGCTTTGCCAATACCTCGTCCTGCTCCAGTTACAATAGCTACCTTATTCCCCAAATCAAACAAAGATGAACTCATCCTTCACCTCCTTAAAGTTTTCAGGTTGTTTAATTTTGATTTCTCGTTCAATTTCAGGCGTTTCAGAGAAGTTTTACCCCAAAATTTCCGTAGTTGCCTGATTTATCAGGCACAACCGCCCAATGAATTGGGCAACTACATCTCTAAACGACCTGGTTTCCGTAATTATAGTTAAGATATATAATTGAGGACAAGTTGTGGGCATTGGCACAACTTTATATAAAAGATTCCTCTCCCTTGATGGGAGAGGCTAGGTGAGGGTGAGTTTTCCCTCCCTCTATCCGTTAACTAATGGATTGGGAATTTTGAGGTTAACTGAATATCATGGACGCAAAAAGCCAAGAGGGTCATCGAGAAAGGTTGAGGGAGAAGTTCCTTAAATCTGGGCTCAAGGGGTTCCACGATTATGAAATCGTGGAATTGCTGCTGACCCTGGGAACGCCTCGCAGGGACTGTAAACAGCAGGCAAAGGAAGCAATAGAAAAATTCAAGAACTTGCGGGGAGTTTTAGCCGCTCCCCCGGAGGAATTAAAAGAGATTAAAGGAATCGGCCCGACTCATGTCTTTATAATCAAGTTTATGCAGGAGCTGGGAGAGCAGTTCCTCAAAGAGCAAATTCTGGATAAAGAATTTTTGCACTCCTCTCAGGAGGTCTCCAATTACCTTCGCCACTCGATGCGAGACCTCAAAAAAGAGACCTTTAAGGTCATGTTTCTCACTGCCCAGAACCAGATTATCGCCGTGGAGGATTTATTTGAAGGAACATTAACCGTCAGCGC
>DAOUSX010000154.1 GCA_030627025.1 Dehalococcoidia bacterium | reverse complement strand
GAGGAGCAATGAAGATGGAGGGACTAATAATGGATATGTCTCATACGTTCGTGTACCATAGGGGGGAACATGCAAAGGATGAAAGGTCTGAAGTGGGGCGTGCTGATAGGCTCCGTAATAATGACGCTGGTGGTCGCTGCCCCACCAGTATTTGTGAGCTGGCTTTTGCCCCCTTCTGGGGAGCCCCCTTATTGGCCAGGGCCTATTGTTTCGGCCTTCCTCTTTTATGGTGGGATGATTATTGCGGGGATAGTTGCCGGGGCGATAACAAGAGGCTCAAGACGGAAGAATGTTCTGGCAGGAGCTCTCTGTGCCATACCTGCAACTGTGGTTTACTGGTACGTGATGGAAGTGGCCCACATCGGAGACGGGATCATGACCCCCATCATGTTAGTTGTTATGGCAGGGCTAGGGGCAATCGGTGGGGTGATTAGTTATGGAATTCAAAGCCTCAAGCGCGCCTGACAAAGAGACAGCCTTTGGCAAAAGATTTTCCAACTATAACCCTCACCAAAAAATGAAAATTTGAGCCACTATTCTCTATCTTACCTTTTTATGCCTCGGTCCTGACGCTTTTTGTCATCCCTCCCTGAGATGGTCTCAAAATCGTCGTTTTTACGCTATGGGGCATTACATTCTGCGGAGGTTGAGATATATGGGTAACAAAGAGAATACTACCCTCACTAACAAGCACTTCAGCATCTCAAGAAAGACCTTTTATAAGTGGTTAAATCGCTTTAAGAACTCTAAATACGACGTCCAGAGTCTGGCTGACCGCTAGAAAGAGAGCCCGAGACCGCCAGAAACCAAAGAGGAGAATCACACAATTTTAGTGAAACAAGGCGTAATTTATTGCATCATTAGCATGAATTTGGTAACATTATATAAACCTTTAAATCAGTCCAGAGAGGCTGGTAAGGGGAGATTTGATAGCACAAAGTTTAGTAAAATCTCGCGAAGCCTCTTGCCAGTTGTGTGGCGGGAGGCTTTTTTAATGCCCAGAAAGTTCCTCATGACCTCGGAGGACGTGGGGCGGGCCTTGGTTCGTATTGCCCACGAGATTGTAGAAAGGAACAAGGGTGCTGGAAGCATTGTACTCGTGGGTATGTGGACCAGAGGAGTGCCTTTAGCACACCGATTAGCCAATACAATTCAGAGTTTTGAAGGTATCCATGTTCCTGTAGGTGTTCTGGATATTAACTCTTATCGTGATGACGTTTCTTTCCTAGAATCAAAACCGGCTAAGAATACCGATGTCCCCGTTGATGTAACTAATAAACAAGTGGTCCTGGTAGACGATGTCCTTTATACCGGGAGAAGTATTCGAGCAGCTATGGATGCTCTCATCGATTTAGGCCGCCCTAGCTCTATGCAACTGGCCGTTCTTATTGACCGTGGTCACCGTGAGCTTCCTATTCGAGCTGACTATGTGGGTAAGAATATACCAACCTCGCGCAGTGAGAAAGTTGAGGTGTATGTTAAAGAAGTAGATGGTGAGGATGGGGTAGCTATAACAGGTTCAACAAGTAGTGAGTAGCGTTGATAAAGGATAAAACTGACTTGGAAAGTAAATACACAGGGAGTGGTTAGATGAGCTTAGCGGGGAGAAGTTTCGTGACCATAGACGATTTATCCAATGGGGAAATCGAGGCACTGTTTTCCCTGGCAGACAAAATGTCGGATTCATTAAATGCCCAGTCCAGGGTATGCCAGGGAAAGATTATGGCGAGTCTGTTTTTTGAGCCGAGCACTAGGACACGCCTATCTTTCGAGGCTGCGATGCTCAGACTCGGGGGGAGAATTATAAGTGTGGTTGAGGTAGGTGCAACCTCTCTAGCCAAAGGCGAAAGCCTTGCTGATATGGCAAGGGTGGTCGGGAGTTATGCCGATATAGTTGTCATCAGACATCCCTGGGAAGGAGCAGCCAAGGTAGTTGCTGACTACGCTGGCATCCCGGTAATAAATGCCGGTGATGGGGGTCACGAACATCCAACACAGGCCTTGTGCGATCTTTACACCATTAAGAAGGAGAGACGAACCATTAAAGGTTTGAAGATTGCTTTGTTTGGGGATCTGAAATATGGGCGAGCGGTGCATTCCCTGACTTATGCCCTGGCTAGGTTCGGTGCAATTATCCTTTTTCCACCCAGTCCCGGACTGGAGATGCCGGAGCATGTTCTGAGGAAACTGACTACAGAATATAAAGGTAAGCTGATAAGGCTTGAGGCTACGAACCAGGAAGTTAAAGAAGGGCTCTTCCCCTTGGATGCAATGTACGTAACTCCAAGTAGCTCACATCAACTTGCAATGTTGCCTGACATTAGTATTCAGATCGAGCTGAAGAAGACAGGGATTGATACCCTTTATGTCATGAGGCTTCAAAAGGAAAGGCATGCCCCTACAGAAGAGGGACAAGAGTTGAAAAAGGACTATCCGGTGGTAGATAAGAAGCTCCTCAAGGGAAAGGAGTTTAAGAGGACGATTGTTATGCACCCACTGCCCCGCATTGATGAGTTGGCCTATGAGTTGGATGCTGATCCCAGGAGCATGTACTTCAAGCAGGCTGCTCGTGGGGTGCCTATCAGAATGGCGCTCATAGCCCTCTTGCTAGGAACTAAGGAAATCGCAATTTCTAAAGAAGCTGATTCTTTCGTTCAGAAGGTAGATTATCCCACTTATGCCCGGGATTCCGGGGTCAGGTGTTCTAATTCGAACTGTGTCTCAAACCAGGAAACAGAGGCAAGGTATATAAAGCCTGAGTTCAAGATAGTAAACTTAGAACCTTTGACGCTGAGGTGTCTCTACTGCGAACGCGAGGTTCATCCTCAATATATCGCCAGTTCAGATTGGCATCAAGGAATGTTGGCAAGCAAGAAATACCATAGCGCTGACAGCCATTGGATTCGAAAGATTAAGCCTGAGAATTTGATTATTTTTGATTCAGAAAGTGAGGCTGAGGCTCATGGTTTCAAGCCTAGCAGCTATATCACCGCACATCGCAGGGGGCGTTAGCTATAGAATACGAAATTCTAACTATTGGAGAGTGTGGTAGAAATGATGGGTAACAAATCTGTCTCCTTACTTATTCGCGGTGGACACATAATTGACCCTGGTCAGGGTATAAACCAAATCGCTGATTTGGTTATTGATGAGGGCAAAATCATGCAATTGGGTAAGGGGATACCAATTCAACCAGGGCAAGAGGTAATCGATGCCACGGGGTTGGTTGTTTGTCCTGGCTTCATAGACCTTCATTGCCATCTTCGTGAGCCGGGATTTGAGGATAAGGAAACAATCGCTACAGGCACAAGGGCAGCCGCAGCAGGTGGCTTTGTTGGCATCTGTTGCATGGCAAACACAAATCCCCCTATTGATAAGCCAGCTATGGTGGATTGGGTGAAACAAAAAGCTGCTGAAGAGGGCATTGTTCATGTCTTCCCTATAGGCTGTGTTACTAAAGGGAGAGATGGAAAGGAAGTCTGCGATATGGCTGAGCTGGCTGAAGCTGGCGTAGTTGCTTTCAGTGATGATGGTGATCCGGTGGTTAGTTCACAGGTTATGCGTCGTGCTCTTGAGTATAGCTGTGCCCGTGACTTGCCGATCATTGCCCATTGTGAGGATAGACGGCTG
>DAOUSX010000004.1 GCA_030627025.1 Dehalococcoidia bacterium | reverse complement strand
TAGCATATTTTGAGCTTAAGATACGTAGGATTTCTGGACCTTCAAAAAAAGGACGCCTGATAGTGCCAAATTCTCGTATCTCTACTGCCCTTAGAACCTCTTTGGGCGTTATTATCCCCTTGAGTTTACCTTCCTCGTCCAGCACACAAGCAAGCATGGTCTCCTTATCCTTGGCTATCTTAACTACTACCTGTGAAAGTTGGTCTTCCTCTGCCACTTTGACAAACTTGCTCGATATAAGGTCTTTAACACTCTTCTTCATCGTCAAGCCTCCTGACCAAGAACAGCCAAAACTTTATAAAGATACCCCATTCTAAGGTGAGAATTCAATACTTGCACCCCCTTGTGTCATCGCGAGGCACTCACACTTTCTGTCATTGCGGAGCGCGTTCCTCTTTGTCATTGCGAGGAGCGCTGTGAGCCGAAGTCCAGAGCGAAGCGAAGGGGACGAAGCAATCCCAGGCTATTCTTTTTCAAGCTCAAAGGCTCTATGTAATGCCCGGACAGCATCCTCGACCCTATCTTCAGAAATGATGCAGGTTATCCTTATTTCCGAAGTGGTGATTAACTCGATATTGATGCCCTGTTCGTAAAGTGTGCGGAACATCTTAGCAGCATAGCCAGGTGTGTCTAACATACCCGTTCCAACGATACTGACCTTGGCTAATTTAGAATCAGCAACACATCGTTTTGCCTCTACAGTCTTAGCGACAGTCTCCACAATAGACATCGCCCTGGATAGGTCACTTCGTGTCACCGTGAAGGTAAGGTCAGCAATCTTTTCGATGCTGGCATTCTGAACAATGGTGTCCACACTTATATCAGCATTGGCTAAAGGCTCAAATATAGCTGAAGCAATGCCAGGGTGATCAGGAACCCCAATGACCGTGACTTTGGCTACATTAGTATCGTGGACAATGCCGCTCACCTTATTTCTTACCTCCATAGATGCCTCCTTACAAATAATAGTGCCTGGGCGATCAACAAAGCTAGAAGCTACCAGTATTGGCACATTATATAAACCGCCCAATTCTACTGCCCTGGGATGTATCACCCTCGCTCCATAGCTAGCTAATTCAAGCATCTCCTCATAGCCAACTTTCTTTAACTTAGTTGCCTCGGGCACAACACGAGGGTCAGCAGTATAAACTCCTTCGACATCGGTGTAAATTTGACATTCTTTAGCCTCCAGGGTGGCAGCCAGAGCAACCGCGGTAGTATCAGAGCCACCCCTGCCCAGAGTAGCGATATCCATCTCCTGGGTCACACCCTGAAATCCGGCCACGATGACGATATTCCCTCTCTCCAACTCACTGATGATCCGCTTAGGGTCAACACGAAGAATCCGAGCCCTGCTATACCTGGAATCAGTCTCGATGCCCGCTTGAGCACCGCTAAGGCTGACCGCCCTATAGCCCAGAGTTTCCAGAGCCATCGCCAGAAGAGTGCTGGAAACTACCTCACCGGTAGAAAGCAACAAATCAAGCTCTCTATCGCTCGGTTGTGCACTAACTTGCTGAGCTAATCTGATCAATTCATCAGTGGTATCCCCCATCGCCGAGACAACCACCACCACCTCATTCCCCGCATCTTTGGCCTTGGCTACCCTTCGAGCCACGCTGCTAATTCTTTCTCCATCAGCAATTGAGCTACCACCATACTTTTGAACTACTAACGCCACGTTACTCCTCACCGTATCAATTTCCCCATAATATTATACCCTGCGTCGATGAAAAATCCTGTGCCTTTAGCCTCAGCCTCGGTGAATCTCTTCGCCCCATTAGCCTTGAATCCCTTGCCCCACAGCATAAATGGAACCGGCTCATCAGTATGAGTCCGAACTTGAATAGGCGTTGCGTGGTCAGGCATGACTAAAACACGAATAGCATCCTTATCCCACTTGCGAATTCGGCTGACGATTTTACCATCCACCTCCTGGATAGCCTCTATTTTATCATCGATGGCACCAGCATGGGCAGCTTCATCGGGCGCCTCTACGTGAATAACCACCAGGTCGCATTCTTTAAGTGCTTCCAAAGCACCTTTTGCCTGAGCAGCATAGTCATTATCCAATCCGTCGGTCACACCAGGGATGTTTAACACCTCCATTCTCATCATTTTGGCTAATCCCTGTAGAAGGTCAACACCCGAGGTCAGGGCAGCATCAAGCCCATATGCCTCCTTGAAAGAAGGCATATCAGGTATTCTCTCACTACCCCAGAAAAGCCATATCATCGTAGCCGGTATATCGCCTCGAGACCTGCGTGCTTCATTTACCGGATGCCTTCGAAGCATAGACTTTGATCTCTCCATAAGATCTTTCAAAAAGCTACTCCCTGCACCATGAGGAAGAAATTCAGCAACAGGCTTATCAGGAATATCATGCGGAGGAGTACAGGCAGCCGTAAGTGTATCCTTATGCCCCTTTATCTTACATATATGCCGATAGCTCACACCGGGATAGAAATGCACCTCATCGCTGCCAAGATTTTCATTTAAACTAGCGACAAGCTGTTTCGCTTCCTCGGTGCTGATATACCCTGAGCTGTAACTCCACATCTTCCCATCACGCACAGCAACCAGATTACATCGGAAAACGACCTCATCCCTTTCAATGGGAATACCCATGCTTCTAGCTTCGATAGCACTTCTGCCTCGGTAGTACACCTTAGGGTCATAACCCAGCAGCGACATACAGGCACAGGCACTGCTGGGCTCCATGCCTGGCGGCACCGTGCGAACAAGCCCGATGGTAGCTTCACTGGCCATAGCATCCAGATTTGGAGTTTTTGCTAGCTCCAAGCAGGTCTTCCCGCCACGCTGGAGTAGAGACCAACCTGCTGCGCCATCGATTATCACAACGCAATATTTCATTTGCTCTGATAATTAAACCACCTTATAATAGGCTAGACAACGGGGCGTAGCGCAGTCTGGTAGCGCGCAGCGTTCGGGACGCTGAGGTCGGAGGTTCGAGTCCTCTCGCCCCGACCAGCAGAAAGCTATTGTTTAAGCCAATCCCCTCTGGTAACTTTAGCCCGTTTTAAAATCCGGGATAAAAGAGAAATCCCAATCGCTCTACGATGCGGATTAGGAATGGTTAACACCAAGTTCCCTTTTATCATGTAGGGATGTTTACCGCCTCGGAAAGGTCCTTCAAATCCAAGCTTATGAAGCCGCTTTACCAGCTCTGTCCATGAAACAGCTGAAAGTTCAGCCACCGACTTTTAATATTTTCAGTTCCTCTATTTTGTATTCCCCTATAGAAGGAATATCCAATCCCCTTCTAAGCCTCACCACAAGCCAACCATCAATAACCTCAGCCAAATTGCGGCGGCACTCTTCAAGTGTTTTGCCCGTAGCCCATACGCCTTCAAGTTCCGGAACCTCCCCATAATATGGCTCCTCATCCTCAATGATTTCATACCTCGCTCTACTCAGCGCAGCCTCAATATATTGTGTAATCAATTTTCACCCCTCTTAGCCTCCTGTTGCCTGTTCCAGTAAAAGACATGCTTTTCACTTAATCAACACCGCTCACAACTTATTATAGCTTCAACAGCTATCAAGAGCAACAAACTCCTTGCTGCGAACAATCAAAACGACTGATACCTCGTATCTTGCAACACGCGTAGCGTTCGGGACGCTGAGGTCGGAGGTTCGAGTCCTCTCGCCCCGATTAGTTTACTCGACCCTTGACTTTCAGATGGGAAACGTCATATAAGCTGTCTATAAGGACAGAAATCATACTGTTTATGGGGTAGCCAACGGAGCTAAACTATCTCAACCCCCTTTCGCCCTTCTCCTGTGCTCAGTAATTTCTTATAATGTCAAGTCTGCCTAGCTGAGCTCCTCCCTCGTATAGCTGGCATTCCTTACTATCTCGCCAATACTTCTCTACGTCGTACTCGTGAAGATAGCCGTAAGAGCCCATAAGCTCCATAGCCTTGTTTGTAACCATAACGGCTACATCATCAGCATAGACTTTGGCGAGGCTTGCCCTCGACAGGAAAAAATTTGCAAGTTGCGGATCCAATCCTTTGCTGCCGATTGTATCAACGATCCTGGCTTCATCTATCATGTAGGCAAGGTTCATGTAATAGGCTCTGGCGGTCTCGATGCCGATGACCATATCGGCTAACATACAGGCACATACTGAATGCTCTCTTATCGGCTTGCCAGCTACGATTCTATCCGTAGTGTACTCCAAGACCTTTTCAAAGGCGCCTTGAGCAGCCCCTATAGAGAATCCAGCGGCACCACCTCTGCCCATAATGCAGTTAAACGTAAAAAGCTCTGCGTCCTTTCCTGGCCCGGCGGCGCGATATTCCTTGGGAACCCGCACGTTATCCAAAAAGATATCGCAATTCCTGTCTGCTCGCATCCCTGCTTTATCCTCGAACTTACCAAATGACATGCCCTCAACGGGATATGGCACATACATGAGGGCAATCCCTTCTTCTCCCAAATTGGGATCCGTGGTGCAGACTACACAGTAAGCCTGGGAGACCCCGGAGTTGCTTGCGAGGCATTTGTTACCGTTGATTACCCATTCATCGCCATCGAGCTTTGCTATAGTCTTTATTGTGCGCCCATGCATCTCAGGGTTTTCAATATCACAGCCACTAGCTGGCTCGGTCAGTGCAAAACAGCCTGTCTGGAGCTCATCGCCACAGAACTGAGGCGCAAATCTATCCAGGACCGCTTCATTTGAAGCAAGTATGGCAGGTGCAAAGCACCAGGGAGTACAGCCTGTAGCGATGGCTATTGCCACATCCCCACGAGCGATTTCCTCAAAAGCTATGAAAGAGAGAACCATTGACGTTATGCCCATGCCGCCATATTTGTCCGGAAACATAGCTCTTTGAATACCAAGGCCTGTCAAGCCCTGGCGAATCTTATCAACTAGCTTATGTTCGTCATCATAGTCAATCTTTTGGCGAACCGGCATAATCTCATTGTCAACAAAGGCATGTAGCGCTTGCTGCATGAACGCAGCTTCCTCCGGTATTAACACATCCAGATATTTTCTTCCTATAATTTCCATGTTTTACTTACCTTCCTTTTTAGATTTTAAGAATCTATGCCACTCCGTGTAAAGCAGCATCTCACACCTGCAGCTTCTTAGCCAAATCTGAAAGGCTGATGCTCTCAAGCTTTTCCCCGGTAGCTGTTCCACTTCCCTCTGCCAAAATTGCGGTGCTCGGTATTGCAGCCTTTATTTGCTTCCGTACCTGTTGGTAAAAGTAATGTCCTTTAATTCCTTCCTGGTGCTGGATGGAGCTTCGGCGGGATATCCAATTGACATTACCGAAATTAACCTCTCCTCTTTCGGAATGCCGAGTATTTCCTTCACTTCCTCCTCACTAGCGGAAGGATTGAGCCAACACCCGCCAAGACCAACCGCATGGGCAGCCAGAAGTATGCTATATGCTGCTATTGAGCCATCCTCTACAGGATGGCTTGATACTCTGGGGTCTGCCGCTACAGCAATGCCCAAGGGTGCTTCATCCAGAAATTTCCCCCAGGCAAGCGATTTCGCCACCTTTTCCTTTACCTTGAAGTCACTTAGGACTATAAACTTCCATGGTTGTAAATTGCTTGCAGATGGTGCCCATCTTCCTGCGTCCAGGACCTTCTCCAATTCCTCCTGTGGGACAGGGTCTTTCTTGTATTTCCTTATGCTTCTTCTAGTCTTGATTGCTTGTAATACCTCCATTTAGCTACCTCCTTCTGTTTGCCTTTCTTTTCAATCAACCAGGCTGCAGTATGCTTGTTCCTGGACTTGCATCAGGTCATTTAATTCGCTTTTATCGGTGATGAGAATGCGAAAGAGGATAACACCCATGTTGCTTGGGGCAATGACCACCTCTGAATCTCCGGCATCGTGGTAAGGCATGTCTTCCCCGACCAGAAGTATATCAGCCGGGTTTGATTTAGCGGTTCGGTTATTCACCACAAAGAAATTATCTGTGTTAATTGCGTAAAAGGACATTGACCAATAAGTGTCATCAGGTATTGGAGCGACGATATGAAGCGGCTTATCGCTCACTTCATAAACGCAAATGGAGTATAGAAGGTCAGGGGAAGGTCTAACCACATCTCTGCTATCGGCTGTTATCGGAGGCGCCTGATATATCATGTTCATCTGGCCGCCAGGTGTTTTTTGCTGCATGCTTACCAAGGTATAAAGTGTAATCCCGTACGGTAACACTGCCACTGTAGCTACATGAATTACAGCAGCTAATAAAAGCGTTATCACTATCAATTTTATCCAGTTTTTCATTTACATTCTTCCTTCACAATACGGGGCAGTTCAATAGTATCGAGGTTCTCATAAACAGATGGTGCCGGATTATACATACGCAGCATAAGAATGATTTTGTTTTGATTACCCGTAGGGAGCCAGTTACCCGTTTTGGAAGTTGAGGACAAAAGAATTGTAAAGTTTCCGTCCCCATCATACTCGATATTCGTATCGGTGTAGGAGTAACGGTTTTGCTCATTGGGGATCAAAAAATTATCACCGCCGTATGCCGTGATGCTCCACCAGGAGGCATAGGGATCAAGATTACCACCTTCAATTTTGTAGTCACAGCTCGACTGCAGCAGCTGTCCAGCACCGTCAGTATCTGCCGTGTAATAAATCACCTCAGATCTGTTAAGTGAAAAAAGCGCCACAATAGCAACTGCAGCCCTGGTATACATCCCGGCTTGCTCACTGCCATATGTAAGGCCGGTATACCATGCTCCATTTCTAATTAAGTCCTTTTCAGTCATAAAGCCAACTCCCAATAACGCCGAACCAACTCCCAAGGCCAAAGCAACCACTACAACTAAAAGATACTTGGATATCCTCCTTATTGTTTTTCTCCTGTTACCTGATTCCATCTAACTAATTGTAGCAAACAGAAAGTGCTTCTCTCCTTCCCTGAGGCTGAACTATGTCTTGCAAAGCTCGCTCATCTCCGCACCAGATTTTCCCTACTTGTTTTCTTATTATAATAACCCATTTGCGCAATATTCACTTATAATATTAAGTGGTTCAAGCAATATTCAATGTTACCGCTATGAAGGGATTCATATATAAACTTGTGGAAAACGACGATGAGTTAACGGACGCCTTTGAGGTGAGAAGGCAGGTATTTGTTGATGAACAGGGCGTTCAGGAAGATGTAGTATTCGATGGCTGTGAAGGCCAGGCAATGCATGTGGTAGTTAAAGACGGAGAGAAGACTATAGGAACCGCCAGAGTTCAATTTTTAGATGCCAGACAGGTTAAGCTGGAAAGGATGGCTGTGTTACAACCCTTTCGCCATATAGGAATAGGAAGGAAGCTGATGTCCTTTCTGGCTCAGGAATTAAAGAATAAGCGAGTTGAAAAGGTGGTTCTTCATGCTCAGTACGGAGTTATAGAATTCTACAGGGCATGCGGCTTTAACGAGTTAGGCTCACCTTTCCGGGAAGCTGGTATCAAACATATAAAAATGGTGAGAGACCTTTGACTGGGTGAGGTAACAAAATGCCCCGCACCAAGCGTTGACAGCCTGAGAGCAACGGCGTTAACATAGCCCGATGAGCTGGGAGGAAAATCTCCTGTGTCCGCACAAGGAGAGGCAAGTGGCGCGAGCCAATCATGTCAATCCGACGACCTAGCAGGATGCGCTGGCTACGTAGCAAGGGAAAGCAGTCGATGGCCGATGCCTCGGAACTGGTAACAGCCAAGCAAAATTCCAGGAAACCAGCAATCAAGTTAGAAAAGGTTTCCAAGAACTACCAGATGGGCAAGATTCTCGTGCCGGCGCTAAGAGATGTCACCTTCGAGGTGATGGCAGGAGAATTCATCGTCTTCCTGGGACCCAGTGGCTCTGGAAAGACGACGCTGCTCAACCTGATTGGAGGCCTGGACTCTCCCACCTCAGGCTGCATTATAGTTAACGACACCGACATCACGAAACTGAGCCAGGCCCAGCTCACCAATTTTCGACGCACGCAAATCGGCTTCATCTTCCAGTTCTTCAATCTGATTCCAACCCTCACCGCCACGGAAAATGTCGAGTTCGCCGCTGAGCTGGTAAAACATCACAGGTCTGCCGAAGAGATACTACACGAGGTAGGCTTGGAAGAGCGCATGAAGCATTTCCCAAGCGAGCTGTCGGGCGGCGAGAACCAGCGAGTGGCCATAGCCAGGGCCCTGGCCACTGACCCGCCGATTCTCCTCTGTGATGAACCCACAGGCACCCTGGACTTCGAGACAGGCAAACGCATTTACAAGCTGCTGAGGGTGCTCAACCAAACGAAGGGAAAGGTCGTAGTGGTGGTCACTCACAATTCCGCTATAGGCACCATTGCCGACCGCGTGGTGCGCCTGCGTGATGGTCAGATTGCCGAGACAATCCACAACGACCATCCAATGGACCCTGAGGGTCTCAAATGGTAGCTCTGCCCAAGCTACATCGTAAGCTGCTCCGCGATCTAACCTCAGCCAGGGCACAGTTCGGCGCCGTGGTACTCATTATCGTTGTTGGCATAGCTACCTTCGTGGGCTCCTACGAAGCATACTAGAACCTGGACAGCTCTTATGAAGGCTCCTATGAGCAGTTGCGCATGGCAGACTACTGGATATCGGTGGATTATCTGCCCCTCAGGGCTATCACAGAAATGAATGATGTTCCCGGCGTAGTGGCACAGGGTCGCATTGTGGGAGATGTAACCATCGACCTGCAGCTGGAGACTGGTGAGAAGGTATCGGGAAGGGTCATCTCACTACCGTCAGGTGAGCATCCCGAAATAAATGATGTGCGCATCGAGAGCGGCAGTTATTTAGCTCCTGGTGCCCAGCGTGAGATACTACTGGAGAAACGTTTTGCCGAATATCACCAGCTGGGTCCCGGCGACTGGCTCACCATTAAGAGAGACAGCAGCAAGGCACGCTTCAAAATAGCCGGCACAGTGGTCAGCCCTGAATATATCTGGGTGACCAAAAGTGCCCAGGAGTTATTCACCTCGGCGCGCACCTTCGGCGTTATCTTCATGCCCGAAGAAAGAGCTGAGGGACTCTTCGGCATGAAGGGCATGGTAAACGAAGTAAACCTAGTTCTCGAAGCGGGAACAAACCCTGCCCAAGCTCTCAGCGAGGTCAGCCGGATCCTCAGACGCTATAGCATAATAAGACTAACATCCAAGGACGAGCCCATCGCCATCAGCACCAGGAAGATAGATATCATCCAGGGCGTTCGCACAGCTTACATGATCGAGAGAAAGGACCAGCCCAGCAACAGCCTCCTGAAGCAGGATGTGGATGGATTCAGACAGCTAGCCGTGCTGTTTCCGCTGCTCTTCCTTTCCATGGCTGCCCTTGCCATCTACACCCTGCTGAACCGCCTGGTGGAGTCACAGCGTGCGCAGATTGGGCTGATGCGAGCCCTGGGCTACGGCACCCTCCAGATTATGTTTCACTACATGGGATTTGCCCTGGTGGTGGGAGTAATCGGCTCAGTGCTTGGGGCACTGCTCGGTCACGCCATAGCCAGCTTTCTCACCAGCGTTTATGCCGTCCAGCTCAAGCTGCCATTCATTGTGGTGGAGCCACACTGGTATATAGTAGGTCTAGGCGCGCTTATCGGGATTATCGTCCCACTGACTGCGGGACTCCTTCCCGCATGGGCGACAGCCAGGATGCGCCCTGCGGAGGCAATGCGCCCTCCTGTACCGCGTGCCGGCCACCACACCCTGCTCGAAGTCCTGCTGCCCTTTGTTTCCCTGCTTCCCAGCGTCCTGAAATTGCCTCTCCGGAATTTCTTCCGCAACTTGCGGCGGAGCTTTTTTATGGCCATGGGAGTAGCTTCAGCTATTGCCCTAATCCTGGTCTCTTTGTCCCTCGTGGACGCCACGGAGTCTCTCATGTATACCCAGTTCGAAGTCATTCAGAACTATGATGCCAGGCTCCATTTCCAGGGTCAGGGAGCAGCGGCAACCGCCTCTTACATCGAGCACCTCCAGGGAATACAGGAAGCCGAGCCTGTGCTTGAGCTGCCCTACCGCCTTCAGAGCGGAGACCAGGTAGCCGATAGCAGCATTCTGGGACTGCCCCAAGACTCAACCATGTATACCCTCTTGACGCCGGAGGGTTATCCCACCACCGTTGTCGAAGACGGTATACTGCTCTCCATACCTTTGAAAAACAAGCTGGGTGCTGAACCTGGCGATGAGATTCATCTGGAACCTTTCGTCGGCTCCGTGGGTGAAACGGAAAAGACGCTGGCAGGGTTCATCAATGAACCACTGGGCGGCAGGGCTTTCATGCCGCTTGAGGAGGTACAAAAGCTCCTCCGAGCCCCCGGGGTGGCCACTGGAGTGCTGCTACGCTTCGACGGTGAGCCATCGGCAGCGCTCATGGAAAGGCTTTACAGGCTTCCCGAGACCGCCTCAATAGAGTTCTCCGGCGAGGCAAAGCGCTTCGTAGATGAACTGATGGGCTTCTTCTGGGCTTTCATCGGCGTGATGCTAGCCATGGGCTTTGCCCTGGGAATGGCAATTATCTTCAACGGAGTCACGGTGAATGTGCTTGAGCGGAGGCGGGAGATTGCCATTATGCGCGCCGTGGGCCTGAGCCAGTCCCGGCTAGTCATCATCCTCACCCTGGAGAACCTGCTCATAGGCTGCCTGGGGGTTGCTATCGGTATTCCACTGGGATGTTATATTGCCAATTACTTCGTAGCCCAGGCCGAGATGGATATTATCAGCATGACTGCAGTTATCTTCCCCAGGTCGTATGTCATCGCCTGTGTGTCCGCGCTGGTCATTCTCCTTGTTTCCCAGATACCCGCCATCAGGCAGGTCTCCCGCCTGAGCCTCCCCACCGCAACCAAGGACTGGTCAGAGTAGGAGCTCAATCCTTACGTGCCTGCTGCGATGTGGATTGGGTAGGTGATGCCGCTGCCGCTGTTGAGGTACGCCTATGCCCTATACTAGATATATCGGCCTACCGATTTGGCAACCAGCCTGAGCTCTTTCATCAACCTGGCGAAGTCCGATGGAGTGAGGGACTGGAGGCCATCCATTAGGGCCTGCTTGGGGTTGGGGTGAACTTCGATGAGGAGCCCGTCGGCCCCAGCAGCAACCGCGGCCTTGGCTATAGCCGGGACAAAGGAGTAGTGGCCCGCAGCATGGCTGGGATCGACGACTATAGGCAAGTGGCTGAATTTCTTGACCACGGGTATAGAGCAGACATCAAGGGAAAAGCGAGTGCTGTCCTCAAAGGTTCTGATACCCCTCTCACACAGGATAACCTGGTCATTCCCCTCCGAGAGCAGGTAGTCGGCTGCTGTAAGCCACTCAGCAACAGTGCACGAGAACCCCCGCTTCAGCAGAACAGGGCGCCTGCTCTTTCCAATCTCGGTCAGTAAGGCGAAGTTTTGCATATTTCGGGCCCCGACTTGAAGGATATCAACATACTTGGATACCTCATCAACATCGTGAGGGTCTACCACTTCGGTGACTACGGGTATGCTGAACCGCTGCCTGACCAGCGCCAGCAACTCCAGGCCAGCCTTCTCCAGACCCTGAAAGCTAAAGGGAGAGGTACGTGGTTTGAACACTCCACCACGGACAATAGAGGCGCCGGAGTCCTTCACAGCCTTGACCGCTCTCATAAGCTGCTCCTCGCTCTCCACAGCACAGGGCCCTGCCATCACTACAATGCGCCTGCCCCCAAACTCGATTCCATTAATGGAAACCAGGCTGTCCTCTGCCTTGAATTCCCGGGAGGCAAGCTTATAGGGTTTCATAATCCGGGTCACACTCTCCACCCCAGGAAGCACGGCGAAGATATCTGCGGACAGCTTCCCTGTATCACTCCCCAGCATGGCCACCACCGTTTTTTCCGTGCCCAAGTTCAACTGGACACTCAGTCCCAGCGACTTGGCACGCCGCACCACCGCATTTACCTGCGCTGTAGTAGCGCCCTTTCTCATCTCCGCTATCATTATGCCTTTCGATGATACTGATATTCTGCCCTTTTGTCCAGCCTTCTCACGGACATTTCGGCTAGTGAAGTCAGCCACAGATACCGTGTCATATAACCCAAGTGATGGCGACCCTGGAGTTACCAAGCACGCCAGAACTATTCATGCGACTTTGTTTACAAAGCATCAAACATCTGTGCTTCAGAGTCCAAGCGAGCCTTCGAATAACGGGGGCTGATCTAGTTCAGATAGATGGTGGACACTTCGAGGTATGGAGTCATGTCTCATCTTGAGTTTGAACAGGCTCTGGCGGTCCGCTGTATCATTGCGAGGAAGTCCGTCAGCCGACGGACGACGAAGCAATCCCCAAGAATTCTTCTTCACCGAGATTGCCACGCCTTCGGCTCGCAATGACAGAGGGAGAAGGGGCTCGCAATGACACCCAACCATATTATTGCGCCACATGTCCATCTGCATCTAACACCCTCACCTTAATCCTCTCCCGTCAAGGTAGAGGAGATTTAACTCGGGTATTATGTCCCCAGAATAAAAAGCTCTCATTGATTGACCCGAGGCTCCAGAAGCTCGAAGCCACTCTGCTCGTCCTTGATACGCGCCACGTCCGCGCCGAGGATTTCATAAAGGATAACCTCCCCTACAAGCCATGTCGTGACGCCATACCGCAGGCATCCAGTCATGGTTTGTCCTGCCCGTCCCAGCGCAGCATGGATATGCAGAGCCGGTTTGCCATCTTCACCGGGAGCGAGTACGCCCACTCCCACCACCTCATGTGCTCCGTCAATGGGCAAGAGCATTGGCGTTGGTGGCCTTTCTTCTGAACGTCGCGGGCCAACAACAACATCGCCAGCTCCAATTCCACCCACTAGAATAGCATGTCCCACAAATACTCCGCTCTCCTCGGCAAAACGCTCAATACATTCGGGCACCACATCCCCATCCTCGAGCCGTATCACGAAAACCCGGCCTATTCGTCCTTCACATGCTTTCATTGTTAACCTCCTATGAATTCCAGGAACACAATACTAACCAAGCCTACCACAAATCAGGTATTGTGTCCCTGAATACCAGATTTATTTTTGTTGACGATTTACAGTGAACCGACATCGTTTGCGTTTTCCTCGGATGTCCTGATATTAAGCAATTCGTCATCCCTGAAAACGCTGACTTTGTCAACAGTTAAATCGTTTCAGGACATTTTATGCTCCAGCGGTCAGCGTTTTCATGACATCAGAATGTTCGACCGTCGTAAAGACAGGCTCCTCTACCAGATTTTGCATAGGAAGTGTACAATTACGACTTTGGGCAAAACAGGGATGCTACGCTGGTTCTCAGTGGTCACTAACTATTTGATGGCTAGTACTGCGGATAATAGAATGTCACCACACGGAACTGCGTAGTTGGGCAGAGATAAAGGAAATGAACGACATAGCACGGCCTTACTTTACCTTGTTTGGGCTAAAAACTATATTTAGCCGGAGCAAGCTATTGACCCATCTCAGGAAGATGGGGGAGATACTTATCCTTGATGTTGGCTGTGGTGAGGGTGGTCCTGTTGCTCTTGTGGCGAAGCATAACAGGCTTAACGTGGTTGGTCTGGATATATTTAAGCCTAGCCTCGATAAGGCAAAAAGATTGGAGTCATATCAAGACCTTATCCTGGGCGATGTAAGGTATTTACCTATCAAGGACAAGAGTGTGGACGTGGCGGTAAGTGTGGCAGTACTTGAGCACCTGGAAAAACCTGGCGGTGAGGAGTTGCTGAGTGAACTTGAACGTGTATCAAAACGTATGACAGTGATATCTTGCCCTGTTGGGAAGTGGGAACAACATGCCTGTGGTAACAATCCCCACTAAGAACATAAATATATATGGACTGTCAAGGAGCTGAAAAGCAGAGGTTTTCAGAGCATGAATGGAGTAGGACTGAAGGGGATGTCAGGGAGGTTGTGGGGGGCACTATTGCGCTCCTCCGTTGGTCCACTGGTGGGGTTCCTTGCCTTACTCGGAACCATATTCTCTTACCGTATCCCCGAAATAGCATCCAACGTAATAGCGTGGAGAGAAATGTCATGACCTATGGTGAGATTCTTTGGGACTCAGGTATCAGGACAGAATATATTGCTGACACTGAATTGTCCTTATCTTAGCTGCTAAAGCTAAACGTATTCGAGAGTTAGAAGCTAAGGTGAAACTATTAGAAAAGGGCGTTAGAAGACAATCAGCTCATAGGAGGCTCTGCGCCTTTACCTGAAGCAGGCCGGCGAAGGTTTAGAAATGCAGAACATGGTCGCCGAGATAAAGATTAGAGTAGAGAGAAGAGCTGGCGAGATGCTGGGGGCGGAGGTTCAAATAGTTGTCAATTCAAGGTGAAGCCCTGTGCGTGCGGAATGTAATTACAATGTTGGAGAGGGAAGTAATTCTAGCAAGAGATAGGTAGAATCCTAGGCTATGGCTCGAGTTTTGACTGCTGAGGTAAGTTCAAATCGTGCGGTCCTGAAAAGTAATCAGAGCAGTAGGCTGTTTTGGAGTAAACAATACACAATACAATGGATTGTATTCTGAGTATATAATGGACAAAGACACAGTCCCAAGAAATTGGGCTATAATAATGGAAGCTAGATAGTCTAGTAGCAGTGATATGGACAGAGAGAAATTTGAGACTCTCGTGGTGGGAGCTATTGATAATCTGCCTCTTGAGTTTCGCAATAAGCTTGAAAATGTTGATGTCGTTGTAGAGGACTGGCCAACATCAGGACAGCTTAAGAAAGTGAAAGTAAGCCATCCCAGCCAATTATTGGGACTTTACGAGGGCGTGCCCCAAACTAAGCGTGGCGAAAGATATGGGCTGGTTCCGCCCGATAAAATAAGCATCTTTCGGAAGCCTATAGAGGGTCAGTGTCATTCTAATGAGGAGCTCGGCGTGAAAATAACTGAAGTAGTGTGCCACGAGATAGCTCACCACTTTGGCATTGATGAGAAGACTCTGCGTAGCATCGAGGATAACAGGTACAGGAAAGGAATTTAAGGAAGCAGCAAAAGTTGCCCAGCGTTACTCGGCCTGGCCAGCTCTTGCCTACTGGCATTCAAGCGGGGAGCCTGGGATGCAATGATTTTTGATATGGCTCAGTCCCTTAACTTAGACAACCCTAGATCTCTTCAATGCGCAGTGGAAATTTTGATAAAGGCTCACAGCCTCTATCCAGTATTATAATCGGATTTTCGTAGCGGGAACCAATATTTTCTTCGGGACATGTATACTGCATCGCACATATCACCATCTCACCGGGTTGATACACATGATCAGGGTTTGTCCAGTACTCAAAGGGGCCATCGTTCATGCCGATGCGCCACTCATCTCCCATCATTCCGATGCCATGTTCACAACCGGGGACCACAAACTCGATGAAGTCATGATCCTCGGCGAATTCCAACATCTTATCAGCCAATGATGACGGCGTGGCCCCGGGGCCATAGGCTTTCAGGACAAGTTTCACCAAATCCACAAAGTTCTGGGCGTGCCACTTCTGTCGCTCAGTTGCGGGACTAAGCAGGTAATTATGCGTGTGATCACC
>DAOUSX010000096.1 GCA_030627025.1 Dehalococcoidia bacterium | reverse complement strand
GTGCATACCAGCAATCTTGCCGCACTGGGGGCCGCAATCGATGCCGCCGTTACCTTGAATATCTATCACGACTTCCCTGAAGCTGTAGATAATATGGTGAGAATAAAAGGGACATTCACCCCTCATGCGAAAAACGTGAAAATCTACGATAGGTTATTTAATGAAGTGTATAAGGAGATCTATCCTGCCCTTTCCCCATTATATCGCAAAATTGCTGAAATCACGGGATACCCAAAGGTAACATGAGAGGCTAATAGAGTATCTATTAGTTTCGTAAGAGAAATGGACGTGGAAGCTGATGTAATTGTCATAGGCAGCGGACCTGCCGGGCTTACTGCTGCACTGCATGCTCATGAAAGCGGCGCTAGAAATGTTCTGCTGCTCGAAAGGGAGGAAGAGCTCGGTGGTATCTTGAAACAGTGTATACACAATGGCTTTGGCTTGGAGCAATTCAAGAAAGACTACACTGGACCAGAGTATGCCGAACGCCTTATTGAAGAGCTGGAAAAAACAAATGTGCAATGTTTCTTGAATACAATGGTGGTTTCCCTTTCGCCGGATAGGACCATCACGGCAGTAAGTCCCGAAAAAGGTGTATTTCACATAAAATCAAGAAGTGTTGTGCTTGCCATGGGATGCCGCGAACGTCCCAGGAGTAGCATCAATATCCCCGGCACCCGCCCTGCAGGAGTGTATACCGCAGGAGTGGCACAGAGGTTTGTCAATATCGATGGATATCTTCCTGGAAAAGAGGTCGTTATTTTGGGTTCTGGAGACATCGGACTTATCATGGCGAGGAGACTCACCCTTGAAGGCGCCCGAGTCAAAGGTGTTTACGAAATAATGGATTACCCTGGAGGATTGAAGAGGAACATCGTTCAGTGCCTCAATGACTTCGATATCCCCCTTTATCTATCCCATACCGTTACCGAGATACAAGGCAAGGAGCGCGTAGAAGGCGTTGTTGTATCTAAGGTAGACCAGAAAATGAATTCAATCAGTGGTAGCGAGCAATCTATACCATGTGATACCCTGCTTCTCTCCGTGGGACTAATCCCTGAAAATGAGCTATCAAAGGAAGCTGGAGTAGAACTTACACCGATTACAAAAGGGCCTGTCACCACGGAGACAATGGAAACAAGGGTGCCGGGAATATTTTCCTGTGGCAATGTTTCCACCGTGTTTGACCTGGTGGATTATGTTGCTGAAACTGGCATGATTGCTGCTGGGAATGCCGCAAGATTTGCCGCCGGAGATTGGAAGAAGGGGAGAAATCCAGTCGAAATAATTCCAGGAGAGAATGTGAGAATGCTTTTCCCCCAGCGATATTCCTTTAAAGACGACCTTATTTTATTTGTCAGGTCGGCAAAACCGATTGAGAAACCGGTAAACATAGAGCTCTCCCCGCTTGGCATGCGCCTTAAAAGATTGTATGCCCGACCAAATGAGATGATTAGATTTAAGGTGTCCCGAGACAAGTTAAAGGCTGTTACTGGACCCATCGAGGTTTCTATAACAGAGCGATAGAGATGAATGTAGAGAAGAAACACTTTACCTGTGTTATTTGCCCTCTTGGATGTGAGATTGATGTAGAGCTTCAGAACGGCAAAGTAGTTTCTATGGAAGGAAACAAATGCCAAAAAGGGGAGGAATTTGTATCACAGGAATTAGAAGAGGCGATGCGCATATTAACCACAACGGTTTCTATAAAAGGGGCGAAATGGGCGATGCTTCCCGTTCGCACCGATAAACCAATCCCAAAGCGATTATTATCCAAGGTTATTGAACAACTGGCAACTATCGAATTACACGCACCTGTGAGGATGTACCACGTGATAGTAAAGGGTATAGCCGGCACCGATGCAAATGTTGTAGCTACTAGAAATATGAAAAAGGTAAATCATCCCAAAAATGCCAAAAAGGACCTCATCTCTAGGAAGGAAGGTTGAAGCAATGAAAACCTATGCCTATGGCTTTCCTAGACTGGGGAGAAATAGAGAGTATAAAAAAGTTATTGAAAGCTACTGGGATAATCCGTTAGCTAACGGAGCGGAGCATGAACTTACGGGAGGCATTGATAAGCTAGAGGGCGCCATATTAGCCACCTATGAGAAATATGTTGACAAATTTCCTGTGGGGGAGATGACGCTTTATGACAACATGCTTGATACTGCCTTGATGTTAGGATTGTATAAATGTGAAACCCTCAGGGAATATTACAATTTATGCAATGGCAAGAACGCGTTAGAATTAACCAAGTGGTTTAATACCAACTACCACTATCTTGTCCCCCAATTTAGTTCATCTTCAGCCCCGAAATTTAACGTAGTTTGGAATAAACCGAAAGAGGCGCTGGAGAAGCACAAAAGAGGTATCCCTTATTTAATAGGACCTTTCACTTTCCTGAAATTGTCTAAGGGCATCACAAGATTTGGAGATTGTCTCCCTGCTCTGGCAGATGCCTACATAGAATTGATTAAAGATTTCAGCGAAGTGCACCTCGATGAGCCTGCTTTTGTAATGGAACTCTCCAGGGAGGAAATTAAGTTAATCAAGGAAGTCTATGGCAGAATTGGAACGCAAGGTTGTGATATTAACCTATTCACCTATTATGACTCTGTGGACTTTATTGAGGAGTTGTATGAACTGCCAGTGAAAGCTATCGGATTGGATTTCGTTAACGGGGAGGAGAATTTAACAAACATTAAAAAATATGGCTTCCCTGAGGATAAGACCTTAGTTGCCGGCATAGTGAACGGTAGGAATGTCTGGAGAACCAATATTGAAAATGCTGTGGGAAATTTAAGGGAATTATCCCGATACGCCAAAAACCTGGCGATTTCCAACGCCTCCCCACTTTACCATTTACCAGTTACCATAGAATCGGAAACGCTGGAGGGAAAACTCTGGAACAAATTATCCTTTGCTGAGGAAAGATTGTATGAACTGAAGCTAATTGCTCAAGCCTATAAAGGTAACGTAGAAGGCGTTGCAGAATGGAATAGGGAGATTCCTGATTTTGGAGTTAGTAAGCAGGTGAAGGAAAGAGTCCAAAATCTAAAGGAGGAGGACTTTTCCAGGAGCGTGTCTTACCCAGAGCGAGTTACGAGGCAAAAGGAAAGATTAAATCTCCCGCTTTTGCCGACTTCCACCATAGGCAGCTTCCCTCAAACTGCTGAAATCAGGAAGAAAAGGGTGGACTTCAGAGCGGGAAGAATCTCCCAAAAAGAATATGGGACATTCATTAGAGAGAAGATCTCCGACGTGATAAAACTTCAAGAGGAGATTGGGCTTGACGTATTAGTTCACGGGGAATTCGAGAGAACAGACATGGTGGAATTCTTCGCTCAGAAACTGGATGGCATGGCAACCACCAAAAACGGATGGATTTGTTCCTATGGAACAAGGGGTTACCGACCTCCAATAATCTACGGTGATATCTCCAGACCAAATCCCCTGAGCATTAACGAGATTGCTTTTGCCCAGAGCCTAACCAAAAAACCGATTAAGGGAATGCTCACCGGTCCCGTTACTATGATAGCCTGGAGTTTTGTAAGAGACGATATTCCCGTCTCTGAGGTTGCCTATCAGATAGCCTTATGCCTGCAGGACGAGATAAGGGACTATGAGGCAAACAGCATCAAAGTAATCCAAATCGATGAGCCTGCTTTCAGGGAGAGAACTCCTATCAAAAGGAGGGACTGGGAAGAATATTTTGATTGGGCCACAAAATCCTTCAGGCTAGCTTCTTCACGAGCTAAACCCGAAACCCAGATACAAACACATATGTGTTATTCAGAATTCGGGGAAATTATTGACCAGATTGTGAGGATGGATTTCGACGTAATCACTATTGAAGCTTCCCGAAGTAGAGGTGATATTATCCAGCACTTCGAGAAGGTAAAATTTGACCGACAGATAGGATTAGGAGTCTGGGATATTCACTCGCCTGTCATCCCAAACACCGAGGATATGAAAAAGGTGGTAAACAGAGCTCTAAAAGTATTCCCACAGGAAAATTTCTGGATAAACCCCGATTGTGGATTAAAAACAAGAAAATGGGAGGAGGTGTTGCCCTCGCTTAGAAACCTGGTGGCACTAGCCCGAGAATTGAGGGGAAAAGCCCTTACCTAACTTCTCTCCTGAAAGAAGTCCATTAGCTAACGGAAATGTTTTATTCTATTTAAGATCTCCCGCGTTGGCTCGACTTTGTTCAATGCAAAGAAATGCAGTCCTGGTGCCCCACGCTCAAGCAGCTCATCACACTGCTTAACTGCGAACTCGACACCAGCCTCATAGGTAGCCTCAGCATTGCCATCAAGGGGTTTAAATATATCGTGAACCCGCTGAGGAATGGTAGCTCCACACGTCCTGCACATCCTGAGCAATGCCTGGTAATCTATTACTGGCAAAATCCCGGGAATGATTGGCGCGGTGACACCTATCTTCCTTACCCTTTCCACATATTCGAAATAGTCGTTATTGTCGAAGAAAAGCTGCGTTATAACGAATTCACCGCCAGCGTCTATCTTAATCTTCAGATATCTGGAGTCACTTTCTTTGTCAGGACAATCAATATGTCCTTCCGGGAAACCAGCGACACCTACACTGAAGAAGTCATCGTAGGAGCGGATAAGGTCAACGAGCTGATAACAGTATTCCAGCTCCTCGGGAGGGGGCTTCCAGTAGCTTAAACCTTCAGGTAGGTCGCCACGAAGAGCAAGAATGTTACAAATATTTTTCTCTTTCAGCTTGCCAATTATGGTTCTTAGTTCGTCTTTGTTATGACCTACGCATGTAAGATGGTGCATCGCTGGAACTCCGAACTTCTTCTGGAGTTCATCAGCGATGTCCGTGGTAAACTCTCTGGTTGACCCACCAGCGCCATAGGTCACCGCGAACCAATCTGGCTTGAGGTCTTTGAGGATGTTTGCAGTTTCAAAAAGTTTCCTCATCCCCCTCTTAGTCTTGGGCGGGAAAAGCTCAAACGAATAGGTTCGTTCTTTCTCCTTCAAAATGTCTGATACTTTCCTTACCATTTCGTCTTACCTATACTACAGCTATTGTGCTATACGAATCCTGGCGGTGACCACAAATTTCCCCGAACTTAGCGCTTGTTTAGATGATTGTTTCACCATTATTCTTCTTCTCTCAAGAATTCCTCGATCTCCTGGGTTAATCTCTCATTTTCCTCCTGAGATAATCTGAGGTTGCTTTCCAACCTGAGAATGTAATCATCGACCTCAGGAAGACGAAGCCTTGCCTGAGCTAGTTTTTCATTTTG
>DAOUSX010000194.1 GCA_030627025.1 Dehalococcoidia bacterium | reverse complement strand
CCTTAATGAAAAAACGAGAATACAGCAGATGCAGCACAGCATGTTCAGCGCCCCCGGTATACAAATCCACCGGCAGCCAATACTTTATCTTAGCGTCATCAAACGGAGCATCATCCGTGTTGGGACTGGTATACCTCAAGAAATACCAGTTAGAACACATAAAAGTATCCATGGTATCGGTTTCCCTTCGCCCTGACCCACCACATTTTGGACAGCTGGTATTGACGAACGGTTCACAATAGTTGAGGGGGGACTCACCAGTAGGCTTAAACTCAGCGTCAGGTGGAAGTAAAACAGGCAGGTCCTTCTCGGGAACAGGAACCATGCCGCATTTATCGCAATAAACTATAGGTATGGGCGCCCCCCAATAGCGCTGTCTGGAGATAAGCCAATCACGAAGGCGATAAGTAATAGTGCGCTTTCCCCACCCTCTTTCTTCCAGCCAGTCACAGATTGCCTCATATCCTCGCTCACTGGGCAAGCCGCTAAACTCTCCAGAATTCACCATGGTGCCGTACCCAACATACGGCTCTGCCAATTCTTCGCCCGACCAGCCTGGAGGAGCGATGACAGTTCTAATAGGAAGGTTGAATTTCTTAGCAAACTCGAAGTCTCTTTCATCATGGGCCGGAACCCCCATAACTGCTCCAGTACCGTAAGTTAACAGCGTGTAATCAGTAATCCAGATGGGTATTTTTTCGCCATTCAACCTGTTGACTACATAGCTTCCCAAAAAGACCCCCGTTTTCTCCTTCCCCATAGCTGTCCGCTCATAGTCAGCCTGCCGCCGGCACCATGCAACATATTCTTCCACCTCAGCCTTATGTTCCCGGGTAGTCAGTTGGGAGACTAAAGGGTGCTCCGGCGCAAGCAGAAAGAAAGTCACTCCAAAGATAGTGTCGGGACGAGTAGTAAACACCCTTACCTCCTTCTGCCCTACATCCTCATACCCTAGCCCGAAGGAAATCTCAGCACCTTCGCTTCTACCAATCCAGTTCCGCTGCATTATCTCAATGCGCTCTGGCCAATCTATGCCACTGAAGTCAAGAAGCTCCTCAGCATATTTAGTAATCCCAAGAAACCACTGCTCTAACTCCTTTTTCGTCACCGGTGTACCACACCTCTCGCATAGTCCCTCACCCACCACTTGCTCATTAGCCAAAACTGTTTGACATCTGGGACACCAGTTGACCGGTGCTTTAGCCCGATAAGCCAGACCAGCATGATAAAACTTCAAGAAAAACCATTGCGTCCATTTATAATATTCAGGCAGGCAGCTAACCACCTCTCGGCTCCAGTCGTAGATCGCTCCCATGCTCTTGAGTTGCCGCCGCATATTCTCTATATTCCCCATTGTCCACTTGTAAGGGTGGACGCCGCGACTTATGGCCGCGTTCTCCGCTGGCAAGCCAAAAGCATCAAAACCCATAGGATGAAGCACATTATACCCTTGCATCCTCTTGAATCTGGCATGGACATCTGAGGGGGCCATAGCATACCAATGTCCAATGTGAACATCTCCTGAGGGATAGGGAAACATGGTCAAGGCATAGAATTTGGGGCGGCTTTTGTCCTCCCTGACCTCATAAATACCATCCGCGGCCCATTTCCTCTGCCACTTCTTTTCAATTTCCTGAGGATTGTATCTCAGAGCCATATTCGCACAATTCTAACTTAATTTAAGGCAAATTAAAAGCTTTTCCATTACAATTTCCATTCTTAGACCCTTGAAATGCCATCAGGAATAAAACGCAAAAAGTGCTTACGTGTTGATTTCTTCTGGCTGTTTATGCTATAGATATAGAGCTTGCAACAAAGCACCAGACAATTGAAGCATTCATGCCAGGAAAAATACCAGCCGCAAATCCGATAGAAGCAGCTGTGTCAACAGGCGCAACTGTCAAGGCTGGCGGTAAATTAGTCGTTATCGAACGCTGAAAGGGGGTTGAGTTATGAGCGAAGTAATCCGAGGCGCAACGGCACAGAAAATTGAGGAGTGGAAACGTAGAAGGGAGCTTCTCTTGCAGATGGGAGGTCCCAAGGCTGTCGAGGAGCGCCATAAAAAGGGACAAATGTCGGCACGGGAAAGGATAGATTATTTCTTCGACCCCGGCACTTTTACCGAGATAGGATTATGGATCAGACACAGAACCACTGCTTTCGGGATGGACAAAAGAGAAGTGCCTGCCGAGGGGATTATCACCGGATTTGGCAAGGTAAACGGAAAACATGTAGTCGCTGGCGCTGAGGATTACACCGCCATGATGGGAACCTTTGGGGAATATCATGGTAAAAAGCTCTCTTACGCCCTTGATTTTGCTAAAAATAAAGGTTGGCCGTTTGTAACCATGAATGACTCTGCGGGTGCCCGACTCCATGAAGGAATGGACACCTTGGAATCCTATGGCTGGACATTCAGATCTCAGATACAGGCTTCAGGAATAATCCCTCAAGTATCCTTACTAATGGGCCCTTGCTTGGGAGGACAGGCTTACCACCCGGTGATGATGGATTTCGTTATCCAAACAAGAAAAACCGGCTTTATGGGCATCGCTGGCCCCGCCTTTGTAAAAACCCAAACCGGAGAGGAGATAGGCCTTGATGAGCTCAGTGGCTGGAAGAATCACGCCATTAAATCAGGGCAGACGCACATTGTGGCTGAGGATGACAAGGATTGTTTGGATAACTGCAAGGAGCTTTTATCCTTCTTTCCCTCTAATAACAAAGAAAAACCACCTCGAATAGAGACCAAGGATAGCCCGGAAAGAGAGATTCTCGAACTCGATACTATAATTCCTGATGAGCCAACAAGACCATATAATATGTACCAGATAATCAAGAGGCTTGTGGATGAAGGGCAATTCGTTGAAATATTTAAGTATTATGCTACGAACGCAATATGTGGCTTTGCCCGAATGAATGGGCGTCCCGTGGGACTAGTATCCAACCAGCCCATGGTAAAAGCAGGCATCCTG
>DAOUSX010000151.1 GCA_030627025.1 Dehalococcoidia bacterium | reverse complement strand
TTAGCCTGTTTGCCCAGCTTGGCGACATGGTGGAATCCCTGCTCAAACGCAATCTGGAGGCAAAGGATGCCGGCAAATTGTTGCCTGGTCACGGCGGTGCTCTCGACCGCCTTGATAGCCTTATCTTCGTTGCCCCAATGGTATATTATTATGTAATATGGGTAGTGGGGTAAAGAGAATTGCCATTTTGGGCTCAACAGGCTCTATAGGACAGCAAGCGTTGGATGTAATCCGCGCCTTTCCCACCAAATTCCAGGTGAGCGGCTTGGCAGCAGGGGAAAATATTAAGCTCCTTGAGCAGCAACTTGAGGAATTTAAACCGCAACTGTTTTACTGCTCTGTTGAACCTGATTTCGGTTACCAGGGGAAGTTCATGCCCATGGAGGAAATAGCAAGCCACGACGACGTTGACCTTATCGTTATAGCTACATCGGGCAAGGCCGGATTATTCCCCACCATAGCTGCTTTGCAAGCAGGCAAGACTGTTGCCTTGGCAAACAAGGAAGTGTTAGTGATGGCAGGCAATATCGTTACCTCAGAAGCCACCCAGCACGGTGTCCAAATCTTGCCCGTTGATAGCGAGCATAGCGCCATCTGGCAATGCCTGTTAGGGGAAGAAAGTGAACCTCACCGCCTTTTCTTGACCGCCTCAGGAGGACCATTTTATCACCACTCACAGTCACAACTAGACCGAGTAACTGTGGAGCAAGCCCTCCAGCACCCCACCTGGAAAATGGGCAAGAAGGTGACCATCGATTCAGCAACGCTGATGAATAAAGGGCTTGAGGTCATTGAAGCACACCATCTTTTTGATATCTCACTGGATAGAATTGAGATATTAGTGCATCCACAAAGCCTCGTTCATTCCATTATTGAGTTTGCCGATGGCTCGATGAAAGCACAGCTCAGCTTCCCCGATATGCATCTGCCAATACAATATGCACTTTGCTATCCTGAGCGATTGCCTAATCCTGAGCTGCCACGCCTTGATTTAAGCAGAAAGGAAATTTTGAGCTTCGAACCTGTAGATTATGCTCAATTTCCCTGCCTTAAACTGGCGTTGGATGCCGCCAAGTTAGGGGGGACATACCCTGCAGCACTTTGTGCCGCAGATGAAGTAGCAGTGGAGTTTTTCCTCCAAGGGAAAATCAGGTTCACCGATATTGCCACAATAGTAAGCAACGCATTGGAGCAACATCAAAGTATTGCTCAACCGTCAATAGAGGAAATCTTTGCTGCTGATGAGCAAACCAGGGAAACGACATTACAAATAGCCCGTGATATAAGCTTATGTTAACCACAGTAATAATGATACTTATCTTCTTCGCCATGCTGTCGGTGCTCATATTGGTTCACGAGTTCGGGCATCTTATTGCTGCCAAGCGCAGCGATGTAAAAGTGGAGGAGTTCGGCATAGGCTTCCCCCCAAAGCTGGCAAGCATCAAAAGAGGGGGAACAGTATATTCATTGAATCTCGTGCCTTTAGGCGGGTTTGTCAAGCTACTTGGGGAGGAAGACCCCACAGAGCCCCACAGCTTCGCCAGCAAAAGCATTGGCACCAGAGCGCTCATCCTCGCCGCCGGATCTTTGATGAACTTGCTATTGCCAATAATTTTGTTCTCCCTTGTTTTTATGATCCCCCATAACGTTCCGATAGAGCAAATTCAGGTGCAACAGGTAGCCCCAAGCTCACCAGCGGCAGAGGCAGAGATAGAACAGGGAGACATTATCCTGGCAATAAATGGTCATAAAATTAACAACTATGGGGACCTGGCCTATTATGTTCAACTCTCCCTCGGTTCAGAAACGACTCTACTACTAAACAAGGCTGCCAATGGGGAGCAGGAAGTCACCTTGGTGCCGAGATGGATACCGCCCGAAGGCGAAGGACCTTTGGGAATTAATGTCACCGGCGTCGAAGGCAGCCAGCAAGTAATTCGCCAATCCTATTTCCCCTGGACAGCAACCATGCTGGGAACACAACGCTGTGTTGAGACCCTTATCTTATTCAGAAATACAATACGTAGCTGGATTATCGGTGCTACAACTCTACAAGTGGGTGGACCAGTATTTATTTACCAGATGACCGCGGAGGTAGCTAGAGCAGGTCTCCTCCCACTAATTATGTTCACCGCTTTTATCAGCCTGAATTTAGGGATAATTAACCTGCTTCCATTACCCGCCCTGGATGGCGGCAGAATTGTGTTCCTCCTCGTGGAATTGGCGCGACGAGGTAAACGAGTATCACCCAGAGTGGAACACCTGGTTAACGCCGTCGGTTTTGCCCTGCTTATTCTGCTAATGTGTATAATTACCTACCTTGATATTACTCGCATTATCGGGGGAGGAAGCTTATTTGAATGACAGCACGGAGGAGCTCCAAGGAATTAAAAATTGGCAATGTGACTGTAGGCGGCAATGCACCCATCGCTGTTCAGTCGATGACCAAAACTGACACCAGAGATGTTAACGCCACCGTAAACCAGGTTAAAGAGTTACAGGAATGCGGCTGCGAAATAGTGCGCATAGCAGTTCCTGACAGACAAGCAGTTGACAGCATCCCGGCAATTAAAAAGAATACATCGCTACCAATCATCGCCGATATCCACTTTGATTATCGGCTCGCTCTGGCTTCCTTACACGCTGGCATTGATGGGCTTCGCCTTAATCCCGGCAATATTCGTGATAGGGAACAAACTGCCAGGGTGGTATTCACTGCTAAAGAAAGAGAAATTCCCATCCGCATCGGCGTGAACGCTGGCAGCCTGCCACCCAGTTTCGAGCCCAAGCTCCCTTTAGCTCAGCGAATGGTCGATATCGCTCTGGAGCAAATAAGGCTAATGGAAGATATCGACTTCACCCTAATAAAGGTCTCCCTTAAAGCCTTTGATGTGCCCACAACAGTAAAGGCTTACCAGATACTCGCCGATAAAATCCCTTACCCTTTGCATTTAGGCATCACCGAAGCAGGACTCCCCCGGGCAGGGACAATACGCAGCGCCATAGGCATTGCCATACTCCTTTATCAAGGCATTGGTGACACCATCCGTGTTTCCCTGACCACGCATCCCTGTGAAGAGGTACGCGCTGCTTATGAAATTCTGAAAAGTCTCGAGCTCCGCCAGCATGGGCCAACATTAGTGAGCTGCCCTTCCTGTGGACGAGCCGAGGTTGATATTATTTCCTTGGCTGAAGCAGTGGATAAACAGCTTGAAAAAATTAACAAGCCCATCAAGGTGGCTGTTATGGGATGTGTGGTCAACGGACCTGGAGAAGCTAAAGACGCCGATGTGGGCATTGCCTGCGGCAAAGACAAAGGCGTCCTCTTCAAAAAAGGCAAAGTAATAAGAACTGTGCCCGAGGAAAACCTCCTTCAAGCTTTGATGGTTGAGATAGAAAAGGTCTAGCCATGGCAGAGGAAAAAGAAAAACCCCTCACCCGTGAAGATGTGCTCAGGCTGATAGAGGGAAACGGAGGCACAGCCGAAGGGCTTGACCTCTCAGAACAGACTTTTGTGGAAGCGATAGACCTTTCGGACTTAGACCTTCACGGGATTATCCTTAAGGATGCAAGATTTCCTACGCACTTTGAGGGTGGCCAACTGGTGGGAGCTAAATTTGACGGGTCTAACCTTAATGGAGCCGACCTTCTTAGCATTAACCTTCAAT
>DAOUSX010000008.1 GCA_030627025.1 Dehalococcoidia bacterium | reverse complement strand
TTTATTGATTTCTTTAAGAAACAGAATTGCCTATCTGAATGTGCTGATTGCAATTATTGCCGGAAAACAGCCGATAAAGTGGTGCAACTTGACCACCATGAGACGGACGAATATGCATCTATGCTCAAGAGTTTCCTGAATGACCTGACCAGCAGCAGGATATTTCTTGCAAAGAAATACTAATATCTAAACTCCAAGAATTAGAAGGGCTCCCTACCTTCAGCCGCTAAAGCGTTTCAGAACCAGGCAGCAGTTCTCCCCACCAAGCCCAAAGCTATTCTTTAAACAGACATTCACCTGCGCCGGACGAGCTACATTGGGGACATAATCAAGGTCACATTCCGGGTCAGGGGTTTCATAATTTATAGTTGGATGGATAACCCCTTTATTCATAACCAGTATTGTAGCAATAGTTTCAACAGCACCAGCCGCTATCACTGCATGCCCAATCATAGACTTGGTTGAGCTTATCGGGATTTTGTAAGCATTTTCGCCAAAAACCATCTTAATCGCCTCAGTTTCACAAGCATCATTTAGTTTGGTACTGGTGCCATGTGCATTAATATAATCGACCTCTTCAGGCTTCACTCCGGCATTCTCAAGTGCCACCCTCATAGCATAAGCCTCTGCTTCTGGGGCAGGAGCAGTTTGGTCAAAAGCATCAAAAGACCAAGCAGCACCAGCGACCTCAGCCAATATGGGAGCACCTCTCTTTTTGGCATGTTCGTAAGTCTCCAAAATAACTAACCCCGCCCCCTCGCCATAAACAAAGCCATCGCGGTTAGCATCAAATGGACGGGAAGCTTTAAGTGGGTCCGACTCCCGAGATAAGGCACCGAGGATGTCTACGCCAGCCACGCTGACCAGGTCTAAGCTAGAGTCAGCACCACCAGCTATCATAACATCAGCATATCCCAGGCGTATGAAATTCAACGCCGTTCCTATAGCATCAACTCCACTGGCACAGAGAGTATTCACACTAGAGTTAGGCCCCTTAGCCCCAAGCATCATTCCTATAACCATGGCTCCTCCACTGGGACTTGCCTTGGTAATAAAAAGAGGGTCAGCTCTCCTCGGTCCTCTCCTATTAATCAATTCATTTTGCTTTACTATATAGTCACTTCCCACCATAGCGGCAACGCTAACACCAACTCTCTCAGGGCACTCTTGAGTCATATCCAATTTAGCCGAGGCTACCGCTTCATTAGCCGCACCAACGACAAGTTGAACTGCCCTTGGACTGCGATCCACTGCCTTCAAATCCATATACTTGGTAGGATCAAATCCTTTCACCTCAGCATCTACTTTCACACGGAAATCAGTAGCATCAAAACGAGTGATAGGGGCAACTCCAGACTTACCAGCAGCCAATCCCTGCCAAAACTCCTCCACATTCAAACCTATTGGAGTAATAGCTCCCATCCCGGTAACTACAACTTGTGGTAGGTTCATATGCTTACACCTCCCCCAAAAATAAATGGAGCCACAGATGTGCCACCATCAACAATAATCGTTTGGCCCCTTATCATAAAAGCATCGTCGCCACACAAAAAAGCCACCGCGTTAGCAACATCCTCAGGAGTTACCATCCTTCCCGCTGGTGTTGCCTGTTGCTGGCTAACTGATCCCGGCTGGTCTTTAACATAGAATTTGAGCGCATCCGTTAATAC
Source organism: Dehalococcoidia bacterium (assembly GCA_030627025.1). Taxonomy (GTDB): domain Bacteria; phylum Chloroflexota; class Dehalococcoidia; order GIF9; family AB-539-J10; genus CG2-30-46-19. Next base: position 11,232 of record DAOUSX010000008.1, on the reverse strand, counting down.
CGCAGAAGCAGCTACAGCATTAACACAGATACCCTTGGGGGCTAATTCCAGCGCTAGATAACGAGTCAAAGCTTCCAGAGCTGCTTTAGATACTCCCACAGCAGCATAAGTAGGCCAAGCAAGAAATGAACCCAGGCTAGATATACTTACTATTTTGCCGTCCCTCCCCTCCATAAGCCTGGCTGCTCGCTGGGCACAAAGCAAAACAGCTCTAGCGTTTATATTCATAGTCCAATCCCAGGCCTTAACATCCACATCCATTACCGGGCGACCCACACCTGAAGCAGCATTATTAATCAGAATATCCAGATAGCCAAAATCATTGCTAATCACATCAAACATCTCGTCTATCTTCGCCGGGTCTCCCACGTTTGCCCTGATAACTCTAGCCTTCACCCCAATGTCCTCGATCTCCTTAGCTGTTTTCTCTGCAGCATCACGGTGGCGGAAGAAGTTAACGATGATGTCACTACCCTGAGAAGCAAGCTTCAGAGCAATAGCCCTACCGATCCCCCTGCCACTGCCTGTTACCAGGGCCAACTTACCTTTAAAAGAGCGGGGCATCATTTTTTCTTCGCTGTTACACAGCGTTCCACATAGTCAACAAAATCACCGAAGTTCTGAAATTGCTCAGCATCTTCATCGGGAATCTCAATATCGTAAGTTTCCTCCGCATTAAGCAGTATTTGCACTATGTCCAACGAATCGGCATTTATCTCCTTAAAAGTGCCCTCCCTGCGGATAAGACTCTTATCGACATGGACAATATTAGCCACAATATCCTTTAACTGCTCTTCGATGGACATAAGTTACCTCCTCATAATTTATTTTCTGCCTTAACTTTCGCCAATTCGGATTTTAAGTAGCCAACAACATCAGCTTGCACACTGTTCTTGGCACTCGCTATCGCATGCGCTATGTGGGGGGCTCGACAAGCTCCATGCGTTATCCTGACGACCCCATCAACACCCCATAAAATACCACCACCTGCCTCTTCACCTTCATAAGCTAATCTAGCTACTGGGAAAAGCCTAGTAAATAATGAGTTGACTATCCTACCGCTCAAAGGGTACTTCCTCAGCTTTCGCTTTATAAAATCCACTGCATAATTCCCTAAACTTTGATAAAACTTAATAAGAACATTGCCCACCAGCCCATCACAGACAACAACATTGGCTCGCCCACTGAGTATATCGCTACCTTCTACATTGCCAACAAAATTCAATCCACTATTTTTAAGAAGCGAATAAGCCTCACGCACTGCTTCAGTTCCCTTCCCTTCTTCTACACCAGTACTTAGTAAACCCACTGTGGGATTGGCAATATTAAACAACTTTCTGGCATAGATAGAACCAGCAATGGCAAATGATAAGAATTGATGTGGTTTACAATCAACATTGCCCCCAATATCTATCACTATCACATTGGAACCAAGGCCCTTAAAAGGTGCAGCAATTGCCGGACGCTCCAATCCTTCAATCATGCCCAGATACACTATAGCACTAACGGCCGTAGCTCCCGTAGAACCCGCACTAACTACAGCATCCGCCTCACCTGTCTTCACCAGCTTCGTAGCTATAACTATGGAAGAATTGCGTTTCTGGCGAATTGCTAAAGCCGGCGATTCACCCTCCTTAATGACTTCACTGGCTTCAACACACCTGATGGGCAAATTATCGGATGACCCATATTTAGCTAATTCGCCTTCCAGTATGCTCAGCGGACCAGTTAAGATAACCTCCATATCGCCTTTCTGTACGGCGTAAACTGCTCCTTTAACTACCTCACCAGGGGCATAATCACCCCCCATGCCATCAACGGCTATCCTTACTCTCTTGCTAACTTCAGGCATAACTTAACTCCATGATACCTCGGTATACTATGTAGAAATAATTACATTGTTACTGCTAATTGTCAATAGGTATAACAAGGCGGTATTATATCATATAGTTTGAACATTACTACAAAAGGAGGTAACGATAAATGTTAAATGGAGCGCTTGGTTTTCTAGCTTTCTGGTTAACAGCTTCAGGGATATGCTTATTGCTACCCGAGAGATTAACAGAGAGGTTTGGCTATCCTATGAAAGCCCTTTATGCTAGACATGCTACCGCCGCAGCCTGTTTAGCAATAGCTGCTGGAATTTGCTTTCATCTAATCCGTTATCCTTCAGAGGTCAACCCTAGCTTAGCAATCATAGGAATAATTTTGCCACTCCTATGGGCAATTAACACCCTCACCTACACACCAAGGTCAAAATTTATGCTGGCGGAAGCGATAATCTTCATTATAATCGCCATTATCCTAGCCGTAGCCTGCTTCCAAGCAGTATAACGCATCTTCATATTGAGGACTTTGACCAATATGCTCTCAACTTTCCTGGGGCTGATTACCCGCTATGAGGGAAGAAAATTTGTAAAGCTCAACGATGCGCTCGATGAATCGCAAATCGTAGGGCTGGGAACGGACAGCGATAACCAGATTTCACTTTATATCCATATCCCATTCTGCAAAAGTCTCTGCCCTTATTGCTGCTTTAATAGATATCTATTTCGCGAAGATGAAGCTAGGAGATACTTTAAGAATCTTACAACGGAACTCAACCTTTATATTCACAGGGGATTCAAATTCTCCACATTTTACATCGGCGGTGGAACGCCAACTGTGCTTATGGATGAGCTACTCGGATTTATAAGTTACCTCAAGGAAAAGTTTGAGGTAAAGCAAATCTCCGTGGAAACCACACCACGTGAAGTGAATGAAGAAAACGTAAATCTCCTAAAAGAGGCAGGGGTCAACAGGCTATCCATAGGAGTGCAGAGCTTTAATGACAGCATATTGAAATCCATGGGAAGAGCATTCTGCACTGGAGAAGAAATAAGAGAGAAAATTTCCATCGCTAATGGTAAATTCGATACTTTGAACCTCGATCTTATATTCAACTTCCCCCCTCAATCCATTGAGACATTCGAGGCAGACATAGAGATCCTCAAAAGCTTAAGAGTAAACCAAGTTACATTTTACCCACTAATGCCATCTCCACATAAGAAGAACGCTTTGGAACGGAGATTTACCCGGGTAGATACATCTAGAGAGAAGGCATTTTATAGTGTCATCTTAAGAGATATTTGTGGCGATAATTATCTCCCCTCAACGGTATGGTGTTTCTCCAAAGGTGAAAGGATAATAGACGAATACATAATTAACTTTGATGATTACATCGGCATAGGAGCAGGCTCGGCAAGTCTGCTCAATGGCAATTTCTACACAAATTCATTCTCGCTGAATAGATATGAGGAGCTTTTAACGCAAGGTAAACTGCCTATAATGCGGTGGAGAAAGTTATCAGAGCATGAATTGCTTTATTATTACCTCTTATCAAAGCTATTCGGAATGAGATTAGTCAAAAAGAAATTCCACAAAAGATTTAACGCCAACATACATCAAAAGCTAGAAAGGGAACTATTGTTCCTCAAGCTCTTCGGGCTGATTCAAGAAAAAGATGGAGAAATAAATGTGACCCGTAAGGGAATGTATCCCATAAGTGTAATGATGAGAGAATTTTTCGCTGCGCTAAATGGCTTGAGGGAATACTGCCTTGAGAATCAAATCTAGCTCCAGCTTACAAAACCACAGCAAGGATATAGCCAATACCCAGGAGCACTTGAGTTAAGAGAACGACGAGAACGTTATCCCGCATGGCTGGCACCAGTTGTTCCACTTTTTCTCGATATTTAATGGCCCCCTGAATAGCCCTTACCGCAATTGGGAGTGTTAGTAAAGCTATCAATGCGAAGACTGGCATCAGTCCTGCTACTACAGCGCCGATTATCCATAGATAAACAATTGAAGTCAAAACTGAATAGAGAATGCTAGCCCTCACCTTTCCTATAGTAATGGGCAATGTTTTTCTACCTGCCTTCCCATCAGCTTCTGCATCTGGAAACTCATTTAGAAGAAGCAAATTATGCACCAGGATACCGGATGGAATAGCTGCTACAATCGCTGGGAAGGTATAAGAAGCAGTTTGAATAAAATAGAAACCCAAGATAGGCAAGGTCCCCAACCCCAACGCGGGAGCCCATTCGGGCCATCCGAACCTGGTCAAGAAAGGCGTGTAGAGGCCAATACATATTGCGCCTATTAAAATCACCGGCAGCAGAAGCCAGCCGACAGTAACCACAAAATAAATGCCTATCGGCACAGCCAGTAAGAAAGAAATCATCCCGAACCAGAAAACATGTTTTGGATTAAGAAGCCTCGCCGGAAGGATGCCACTGCCTCCGCTAAATGGCGTCCTTTTTGTCCCCAAATCTATTCCACTTTTGTAATCAAAGTAGTCATTAAGCACATTTACGCTGATGTGGCATAGAAGCAATCCAAGACAAGCCAGAAAGGCATAACCAAGATGAATAGCTCCGTCATACCAGGCTATGCAAGTGCCCAAGAACGCCAGTACAACGGAAAGAAGCAAGAATGAAGGCCTCGTCTCTAGAAACCACGTCCTTATCTTCATTAGGTCCTCTGTTTCCACAATTACAATCAGGTAATTATATACCATTATCGTACTGCCTACTATCAAAGCCAAAGATTCAAGACAATTGAATTACTCACTATCCACGCATATAATTGACCAGATGCGCACGAGCAACATCGAGATTCGAGACCTCCTTATCTCCTGGCTTGTCCTTGGCTTTTGTTTCAATTTAGTTCTGTTTCACTCCCTTAGCCTTTCGGGATTCGTTATAGCTCTCATCGGTCTTGGTGCTGGATTTATATGTCACGAGCTCTCCCATAAGTTTGTGGCTCAGAAACTCGGCTTTCGAGCTGAGTTCAGACTGTGGCAAACCGGGCTTATCATCGCCTTAGTTTGTGCTTTCATCAGCATGTTCAGCCCAATAGGGTTTCTCTTCGCCGCCCCGGGAGCTGTCTATATCCTCTCTTACACCTCTAGAAGGGAAGGTGGCTTAATCAGCGTAGCCGGTCCATCAGCTAACATCGTCTTAGCTCTTATATTCTATGCCGTCGCCAGCTATGGCAGCGGACTTATAGAGGTCATTGGCTATTATGGGATGGTTATCAATCTGTGGCTAGCAGTATTCAACCTCCTGCCCTTCCCACCACTCGATGGAAGCAAAATCTTTGCCTGGAATACCACTGTCTGGGGAGGGATACTAGCGGTTAGCGTCCTGCTGTTGGTTCTATGCATGTTAGGAGCAATCTAAAGTGCGTATAGACCAGATTTGGTTTAAAAGCGGTGAACTTAACCTCGCTGGGGAGATTTACTTTCCACCAGGCAATGAAGTTTGCCCTGCTTTGTGCATCTGCCATGGCATTCCCAATGTTACCTACAATCCTACCGACAGGGGTTACGCTACGCTGGCACAGAGGTTCTGCTCGGCTGGCTTCATTACCCTAATCTTTAACTTTCGGGGGACAGGAAGAAGCGAAGGAAATTTCGATTTGCTCGGCTGGAGTGAAGACTTAACCGCTGCCCTTGATTTCCTTCATAGCCTCGAGCGGGTAGATAAAACACACCTTTGTCTTCTTGGCTTCAGTGGTGGAGCTGCAGTGTCTGTCTATGTTGCCGCTCATGGTGCCAGAATATCACTGCTAGCAACCTGTGCCTGTCCTGCCGATTTTAGCTTTGTTGAAGACAAGACAAATGTTTCAGCTCATATCCAGCGCTTCCGCAAAATCGGCGTCATTAGAGATAAGGATTTTCCGCCTTCAATAGAAAAGTGGCAACAAGGCTTTGAAACCATCTTACCAATTCGCTGGATAGACAAAATTTCACCTCGCCCATTGCTGTTAGTTCATGGTGATGCCGATGAAGTAGTCCCCGTGAAGCACATACACAAACTTTATAAGAAAGCCAAAGAGCCCAAGGATATGGCGATAATTCCTGGCGCTAAACATAAGCTGCGCCTTGAAGAAGCTGCCATAACCACTGTCCTAGACTGGCTCAAAGCTAAATGTTTGGAAAAGTAGCTTCCTTAATTCAGAACCAATCTGCTACAAGGAATACATAGTTGAGTAATTCCACTAAACTATACGAAGGCTTATGGGAAATAATAACCAAAGATTCTGTTTTCTTCATAGGGTGGTTTCGTGAAGCCCACGGCATCGCTTTCGCCAAAGAGGTAGCCTCACATAATATAATCGGCAAAGGAGACAGGCTTGTTGATATCGCATGCGGCAACAGTGCATATCCCAAGGCGCTTTCCAGAATTTGTGGCACTACTTTCATTGGCATCGACCTTTCTCGTATCGCACTCCAGGAATCAAAGAGATTGCTTCGCTTTGCTCGCAATGACAAAGAGGGAGAAAACCTTTGCTCAGGGTTGATTCGAGGCGAGGCATCACAGCTACCATTGGCATCATCAACCTTCGATATTATCCTCTCCACCCACACGTTAGAACATCTCCCCAGAGATAAGGAAACTCTTGAAGAGTTTGCCAGGATATTGAAAAAGGGTGGCTATCTTCGACTGGAAGTCCCTAACTCTACGAAACAGATGTCGCCCTTATTCAGACGTCTAGAGAGACGCTTGGACAAACTGGGACATCTACGAGAATACCACCCCTCTGATTTGACGAAGCTATTGTCACAGTGCCACTTTAGTGTCTGCCAGATATATTACAGCGATTTCTTCCTTTTCTGGTTTTTGTCCTCCATAGAGGAATATCTGCGCCCAATCGTCAGACTATTCAAGCTCGACAAAGCGATACTTAAGCTGATGCCTAAGAATGGCAAATTTTCGCACGCCCTGGCATCTGCATTAAGCCAGCTAATCCTGCTGGAAAACAAGCTGCTGAGGGAAAATTCCCGAGGAATGAATATTTGTTGTATAGCACAACGCACTGATTAATTAATGAATGACTAAATTGCTTCTAACCTTCTCCGCCTAACCTCGCTCCGACAAACTCCTTCAGTATCGTTCTCTCCATTTTGCCCGTTGCCGCCCTGGGAAGAGACACTACAAACATTACATGCTTTGGTATTTTATATCCTGGAAGGCTTTGGCTACAGTAGTCGATTACATCCTGCTCGGTTAACTCGCCCCCTTTCACCACCTCGATAATAGCAGCTACTACCTCGCCTAACTCCTCATCAGGAATTCCGACAACACCAACATCCCTCACTTCGGGATGGGACTTAATGACCTCCTTTACCTCTCCGCTATAGACCTTCTCCCCACCTGTGTTTATGACCTCCTCACCACCTTTTCCTACCAGATGGAACTGCCACCCCTCATCAACATATCCATCATCTCCAGTAAAGAAATACCTTTGCCCATCTATGAGTCTAAAATCGCTTTTGGTCCGGCCAGGGCGCTTCCAGTATCCTAGACACACATAACCCCCAGCAATAAACTCTCCTATCTCACCCGACCCAGGTTTAACCTCATTACCTGTCTCAGGATCGATAACCTTGCAAGGGGCTTGCAGAGAATATACTCCCCCCATAGCCGGAAGCATAGCTCCAGCACCAGATATTTCTTCATCTGCCGATGTAGCGATTATACTGTAGGCAATGCTAACCTCCGCACATCCATACGCATTTATTACTACAACCTGAGGCATGTATTTGTGAAGTTCCCTTAAGATACGAGGTGCCAACCTTACCCCTAAAGAGGTTATACACATCAAGGAAGAGAGGTCATGTGTTCTACCTTCCTTCTTCGCCTCCTCTAATTCCTCTAAAATAGGCATCGCGTGAGTATCACCAGCTATCAATATTCCGTTGATCCTTTCTTTTTCTATCGTTTCCAGGAGTTCCGTCGGGCTGAAAGGATAAGTGGTGCGAAGGAAAACAGTAGAAGTTCCATATGCTACTATCTGACCAAGAGTCTGGTTATAAGCTGAGCCGAGGAATAACGGACACACAGGAAGAAACTTAAATCCCTCGCTTGACACACGCCTGCTTAGCTTAATCAACAATCTACCTCCAACGAACTTCCCGACCACCTTGGCTAGTGCCATCCTGGAGATTCCAAGACTAAAAAGGCGACGTGTTAAAGGATGTAACGCCTTATGCTTTGGCAAAGGAAATATGGTATTAGCCAGAGCGAAAACCTTCTCCTCATCTATCCTCGCTATTATGGGGAGAAAACCATTATAGATAAGCCTCTCCACCCCCCTCACCTTTGTTTCGCCATCCCATACCTTGCCCTTGGGATATGCCGTAGGCCCTTCAGTGTACACCAGGGAACAAAAATCCTCGTTCGTTACCTCATAACCCAGTCTTGGCTTTGTAGGTGAGTACTTTGCCACCAAATCTTCATAGGCAACTGCCGTCGAAGGAACATGCTGAGGTGACTTACCTAAACCACAAACTATCAAATGCCCTGAAGAAACTATCCCTTTGGTTACCCTTTCTATGATAGGAGCATACTCATCCTCCACTATTATTGCCGCAGCATCAGCATCCTCAATCAGGTAGCTTAATTCCTCAAGTGGGCGTTGGGGGTTTAAATCAAAGGGAACAGCGCCAATCCTCGATGTGGCAAAGTAGGATACCATCCATTCTATGGAATTAAAGCCAGCAATTCCTACCCGCTCCTCCTTCTTAATCCCTAAGTCCACAAGGGCATTAGCAAACCTGTTCACCTCTTCATCGAATTGCTTCCAGGTAAGCCTTCTGTCTCCTTGAACGAAAGCCAGCTTGTTAGGGACAGCCTTAACTATCCTTTCCAGCCTTCCTCCCCAAGTATTGTCGGATTTCTTCCCACCAGGATATTTCCTACGATAGTTAAAAAAATAGTCCTGGCTTATCTCACTTCCTCCCAGAATCTCCTTTTCTATTTCCACTTCAGCTCAACTTTTTTTATTTCGCTACCATTGAACAACTAAACTTATCAAACCTATGTTGTGATTGCAACCAACTAACTAAAAATTCAAGATTTCAAGCGACAATCTTCAGTAATGAGGCAATAAGCCAGCCGAGGATACCACAGGCAGGGAAAGTCAAAATCCAGGCCAAGACGATATTCCTGGCTATCCCCCATCGTACTGCCGAAAGGCGTTTCGTAGCGCCCACCCCCATAATCGCAGTGCTTATGCAATGTGTCGTGCTTACTGGTATGCCCAAATATGAGGCAACCTCGATAACGCCAGCCGCCGAGACATTGGCGGCGAATCCGTGGACGGGGCGCAACGTAGTCACCTTCAATCCCAGTGTCTCGATGACTCGCCTTCCGCCGATAAAGGTACCAAGGCTAATTGAGGCTGCGGAAACTACAACCACCCAAAAGGGGATATGGAACTCACCACTTCCATAATATGCCATCAAGGCCATAGAAATTAAGCCAATAGGCATCTGTCCATCATTCTTGCCGTGACTATAAGCCAGGAAGGCTGCCGAGAGAATCTGCAAGTTGCTAAAGAGGCCTCGCATTCTTTCCGGCGCAGCTCTTCGGAAAAGCCACATTATGGCTACCATCACCCAGAAACCAGCGGCAAGACCGAGGAGAGGAGCAATACCAACCGCAGAAATTATCCTGGTTAAGACCCCCCAAACGATAGCGCCGCTACCACAGGTGGCAATGCCGGCCCCCACCAACCCTGCCACCAACCCATGGGTCAAACTTATGGGCATACCAAAGTATGTTGCCCCCACAGCCCAGATAATAATTGCCCCGGTCCCGGCAAGCACGATGTTCATATCCAGGAATTCGGGGCTAACAATCCCTTGGCCGATGGTCATAGCCACTGCAGTGCCTGTGGCTGCCCCAAGGAAATTAAAACAGGCTGCCATAATTACGGCAGCACGAGGGGAAAGAGTGCGAGTACCGATTACAGTAGAAATAGCATTAGCGGCATCATTAAAGCCATTGGCAATGCCGAAGCCAATGGCCGCTGCAATTACCCCGATTAACAGGGCGAAAGGCTCAGGCATACTTCAATACTATGCCCTCAAGAACATCGGCTACATCCTCCCCCCGGTCAGTGGCATCTTCCATATGCTGGTAGATTTCGCGCCACTTAATTATCTCACTTGCATCTTTGTCGCTATCAAACAACTCGGCTAACGCGGCATGATGCACATCGTCAGCCTCATTTTCCAGGCTGTTCATCTGCACACAATCCTCCAAAATCTGCTTGAACTGGTTACGGTGGCGTAAACGGGGCATTACCTCATTCACCTTATAGGCCATCTTAGCCACGATTGCGGCTAGTTGGCGAGCCCTTTCCGTGGGTTCAGTAATGCGGTAAAGAAAGGCCGTTCTGCCAGCAGCCTCCATAAAGTCCATTACACTATCCAGGCTATGGGCGAGAAGAACGATATCCTCTCTATCTATGGGAGTGACAAAAGTGAGATTCACCCTCCGTATTATCTCGTGAGTTATAGTATCGCCCTGGTGTTCCAAATCCTTGAGTTGTCTTGCCTTCGCCTCAACATCCTCATAGTTGTTAAACAGGTCAACCAGTTTTTCCGCGGCAGTGACTAAATTAGCAGTGCTTTGTTCAAACAAGTCATAAAACTTGGTATCTCTGGGCGTTATTAGAAACTTAGCCAAAATACACCTCCTATCGCAAAATTAAAAATCAACGGTCAAAACAACAATTATCAAAATGACGACTAAAAATGCAAAATTTTTTGATTTTCACTCTGTGTCTTGCAATTCCATTTTTGTTTTTTGCATCTTACTTGAATCTCCTCACCTCGAAGCGATAGAGATTAACTGGCTCATCACTCGCTATCCCGGCTTTAAGACGGCAAATCGCGATTTGCTCTTCCACACTATCTACACCCTCTAAATCAGGCAATAAAAGCCCTCGCCCAAATCCGCTTTCTACAATAACCCCGTATTTTTTGGCATCAAGCTGGCTTCTATCCTTAACGGGCTCAGGCTGGGTAAGGATATCAACATTGAATTCTAAATCATCCAGCTCAGAAACTGAGATCGGCGGAAAACGAGGGTCCCTGGTAGCCGAGCTAATGGCGTTAGCCATAATTTCCTCAGCAACATTATTGCTAACCGGCTCAAAAGTGCCGATGCACCCTCTTAGTTCACCATGCTTATGAATAGAAACAAAAACTCCTGCCCGCTCTTTCATTTCAGGGGTTAACTCTTCAGGCAAGCTGGGCACCTCGCCCTCACGAACATAGCTCTCCACGGTATCCTTAGCCAGCTTTACTATGGGATGAAGCTCCTCTTCCATAGACCTACCCTCCATTACCGTTTCATCTCCATTCTAAAATTAAGCTCAGCGCCACAAAACTTA
>DAOUSX010000115.1 GCA_030627025.1 Dehalococcoidia bacterium | reverse complement strand
GAATGGATTATGGACAGTATGAGGTAGAAGTCGCCGGATTGAGTGGAGAGTTCACAGTGTCACGAACCATCGACTGGTTATCCATCTTTGGCATAATACTCGGTGTTGGCTTGATTACCTGGGCAGTGATTTGGTGGATAAGAAGGAGAAAACCGGCACAGCCGGCAGAGAGTGAAGTCACAGAAGGCACAGAGGAATAACCAAGCCAAAAGCTTGATTATTCCTCCCTTCTTTCGTTATTCTGAGTAGCCTGTTACTGCCCGGACGGTCAACATATAGGGTTGCTGGTGAGGCGAGCCAAAGAGTTCCTCCAATAGCATCAGCTGTCCCTTAGATTTGAGTCTAGCCAATCCCTCAAGGCATTCGGGCCTGGATAGACTAGGAATCCATTCCCGACAAGCCTTAGGACGAAAAGGATATATGGACAGCGAGCTCTGCCAGTTTCATCCCAAGCCAAGAAGACACAGCCCCTCCCCCCTCTCCTAAGCAGGTAGCCTTCCCTTATGGGCGCATGCTCGGCGTATTTGGAAATAAATTCCCCTTTTGAGAGATCCAGCGCTGAGACTATGTCGTCTATGTCTTCAGCATGAAGCACAGGTTGATAACGCATGCAACAAAGACCACATCGGAAGCAGGGAATGGCAACTTCCTTTTCAACTACAATCTCTTTCCCCTCTATTGTGTTTATTATTGCTCTGCTCACTGCCATGCTTCTAACTAATCGGAGGAAATCAGGCTCAGCATTTCCTGATGAACTTTGCCATTGGAAAACAAAAGATCGCCAGTCTGTAGCTTCCAGGGACTGCCTTGAAAGTCGGTAACCTCGCCACCAGCTTCCTGAATTAACAAAGTCCCCGCGGCAACATCCCACGGCTCAATTCTAGTAGTGAAGTAAGCTTCTCCCTTGCCAGCAGCCACCCAGGCTATTTCCAGGCCAGCTGAGCCGAGCTTCCGCATATCCATAACATGTGGGTAAATCCCACACACGATTTTGCCCGTCCTTGATCGATCCTTTTCCCCTCCCTCGCAATAGAAAATATAACTCTGGCTGAGGTCTGCTATATCAGATACTCGAATTCTCCTTCCGTTCAAATAGGCGCCCTTGCCCTTTTCGGCAAGATAAAACTCGTCGATTGCCGGGGCATAAATTGTTCCTAAAAGGAGCTCATTCTTATGCATTAAAGCTATACAGACGGAGAAGAAAGGGTTGAAGTTGGCAAAATTGCCCGTGCCATCCAGAGAATCTACAATCCACAGCCAGTCAGGGTCGCCTTGAAGAAAACCGCTTTCCTCGGTTAGCAAACTGTGATGAGGGTAATGCCTTTTGATTTCAGCGATGATTAACCTATCTACATCCTTGTCATATCTGATAGATGCCTCTTTAGCTGTGCTTCGCAAGCTAAATAAAGAGTAATCCTGCCGAAAATGCTCCATTAAGACATCGCCTGCCTTTCTAGCTAAATTCTCCATCAAAATCTTCATTTACCCTGGTTATTCTATCACCCGCTGCTCAAAACAGCAGCAAACATCTGTACTCGTCCACATGATTAGTAATACTTCACTTTTTCTGTCATTGCGAGGAGCCGTAGCGACGAAGCAATCTCTGGGTGAGATTGCTTGTTCCATTTGGAGCAAAGTCCACAATAGGTAATGAGATTGCCACGCCTTCGGCTCGCAATGACAATTAAAAGAGAGCTTGCAACGACTCCCACCTGTCATTGCGAGGAGTGGCAGCGACGAAGCAATATCATCGCCCTTACGTCATTGCGAAGCACGCTTTCCTTTTGTAGTGCGACCCTTCAGGGTCGTGCGCACGAGGCTAAAGCCTCGCACTACATTTCTAAACTTTGCTCTGTCATTTTGCCCTTTGATTTTTGAGTTTTGACTTTCTTTGAGGTGTCACCCATCTATCTGAACTAGATTAAGTCTCCCAAGACGAGGTAAAATTTGGTAGAGGTCGAGTTTAGCTCGTTACACTGGATAAAATAAATCAGTAAAGGGAGGTTAGCGGCAAAATGGCAATAGCAGAGATAAGCATTATTCCCTTAGGGACAAAAACTCCTTCGGTGAGCAAATATGTAGCCCGTGCGGTTAACGTCTTGCAGAAGGAAAAGGATATAAAGTACCAGATAACCTCAATGGGGACGATTATAGAGGGCAAACTGGATAAGATTTTAGCGGTGGCAAAGAAAATGCACGAAGGAACCTTTAACACAGAAGTTACCAGAGTAATAACCATTATCGAAATTGATGACCGTCGAGACAAAGCTTCGAGTATGAAGGGCAAGGTAAGCTCGTTGACGACGGCGCTAAAGCATTAGAAATGCCGGCTTACCCAGAGTTGACAATGCGTATGCGGCAGCCCTTGTTCAAAGTGGCACTCTACCAAGAATCAGGGCGCAAGCGGCTACCGTAAGAACGTTGTTATTTCTTGAGGCTGGCGATGAAGTCGTCAAGGGACATAGCAGCCATGGTCATAGTTTGCAGTGTGCCCCTCGCCCCCAATGCAATTGCCACCCTGCATACCACTTCAGCGCTCGGGGCCTCCACGATGTTCACAAAGTCATATGGACCGAGAAGAGCAAATTGGTCAATTATCTTAAGCCCCTGTGCCTCAATTTCCTTGTTAACTTCCTTAATTCTTTCTGGTTTATCCTTGATGGTCTTCCTTCCCTCATCAGTAAGAGTGGTCAACATCACAAATACAGCCATTTCTTACCTCCTTTTTTAATACCCTGAGCTAATCTCCATTGCCCTTCTTTTACTCTAAAAATTAATTGTAACATCCAAATTCACCTGGCTCAATCAAAACCGCTCTTTAGCTGGCGAAGATAACCTTCTATGTAATGCTTAACCTCGCTTGCTGGCTGATAAATGCCGAAGTGCCCTTCACATAATATGTCGGCTTTGAGGGCAATGAGCTTTTGCAAGGAAGTAATTGCCTTCTCTGGTTCCCCACCCCACACAGCACTATACGGTCCGTGTATGTCCTGTCCAAAGAGAATCCTTTTACCACTCATATCGGTATACAAGGCGATGCTCCCCCTGGTATGACCAGGAATGTGGATAGCAGTAAACTCCTGCTCCCCGAAAACCAGCTTTTGTTCCGCTCCTTGTAACTTAACATCCACCTGGCAAGGCTCGTAAGTCACCTCGTAAGCTTCGGCACCGACCCCTTTACCTGTCTCAATGGCTTCTGCATCCAGGCTATGGGCTATTATTTTGGCACCATACTTTTGCTTAAACTTAGCCAGGCTGCCAATATGATCAATGTGGCAATGAGTAACAATCACCGTGGTTATCTTCTCTGGAATTAACCCTAAAGTGCCGATATTGTCCACTAACCTGTCGAAGCTTTGCCCGGCACCGCTATCAATGAGGACTAGCTCCCCAACATCGATTAAATAGACACAACAATCATAGGGATGCGACATCTCGGCGCTGCCGATGAGGTATATATTCTGGTATATGCAAAACGGCTTACCCATAATTTTATTCTCCGGAAATAGCTCTCTCCAGAAGCTCTTTTTCCCGAGCCTTCATTTTAGCCTCTCCCTCAGACTTCTCGTGATCATAGCCCAGAAGATGGAGTATCCCATGGATAATCAGCAATGCCAGCTCTTGCTCCGTTGAATGCCCCTGCTCCTCAGCTTGCTCCACCGCTTTGGGATAAGAAATGATTACCTCCCCCAGATGAGTTACATCATCGGGAGGAGAAACAAAGTCGGAATCGGCTCCTTGTTGAGGAAGCATATAAAAAGCGAGCACATCCGTGGGTTCATCCACGCCCCGATAGTCTCGATTGAGCCTCTGCACCGTCTCGGAATCGGTGAAAACCAGGCTCATCTCGTATGGGGGTGCTATGCTTTCAGCCCGAAGGACATCGTGGGCTATTGTTTTTGCCCACTCCTCATCAATACAACTCTGGAATTCTTGTTCAATTTGAATGCCTATTTCTCCCGTCATAGTAAAAACTAGCCCCCACCAATCCCCATGTTCTCCACGAGATTGTGATATTTCCCGCCGAGCAATCCTTCTCCAATAATATAGGCACCACAAGCTGCTTCCTTTGCTACTCTTGACAGCTTCTTTACCTTTATCACGGGAGCGTATTTGTCAAGCCTGCCCACCAGCTCCGCCGTTATAAATTCATGCTCGGTAAGCCTGCCAGACAAGATAATCTCCCTGGGATGAGGCTGCGGGACGAGCATGGAAACCACATCCTTTTCCAGATTTTCTCCCAAGAGCACCATCGCTTCCTTAAAATTTATCAACTCTGCAGGCTCGATATTCTTACCAACAAAATCCCTGACTCCGCCTCTAAAAACAATATCTTGAGTCAGGGGTGGTTTCAATCTAATGGCAATTTCGGCGTCCATCCCCCCGCAGGCAAGAAATCCCATACTGCCATTTGTT
>DAOUSX010000126.1 GCA_030627025.1 Dehalococcoidia bacterium | reverse complement strand
TCCTTCCCTGAGATTGCTTCGGCACTGACGTGCCTCGCAATGACAGGAGGGAGGGCATTGTGACCTTTTTTATTTATCATTGCGAGCTGAAGGCGTGGCAATCTCGGCGGGGCAGGAGATTGCGGAGCCTGTTCCGCGTAAAACGAGGAATCTTGTTCCCCGCAATAACACCAAGGAGGAAGACTACTCTAGTTCCCTTTGTTCCCCAGCCTGTTTATAGGGATAGAATACGACTATGAGAAGCCACAATATAATCGACACGACCACCACTATCCACAATTTTGGGCAAGCTGTGCCCGACAAGACCGCTAAACCTCGAACTACATCACTTAAAACACCAGATAACACCACGATAAACACCAGCCACTTATGCTTTAACGGGTTGATTGCTGCTATCAGAGCTGCTACACCGAAGGTAGAGAAAAGCACACCCATTTCACGCGCAGCTAGTGCCATCCAGGGATTGTTTATGTCAAATATGCCCCCTCCCCCTACAATTTCATGAATTTTCACCGGGAAGAATATATGACCTAATCCATTAGCGAGTAGAAAGATGCCTGTAGCTACCAAGACAGAGCGGACAATTTTTACCCTAGTCTGGGTTGTCATAATTTGATATGTTAGCATAGATCGATATTGAAACAGGGGCGGTGAAGTCCCTTCAAAGATATAAAGTGCTTACCAGGTATGAGGCGGAGATTCTAAGAGCGGCTATCCCTGATGTGCTCGGAGAGGATAGGGGACTGCCACCTGTAGATGCAGATGAAATTGTTCGATGGATTGATACTCAATATCTGGCCAAGTCCACCTTCGAGTTCAGATTACTCTACCGTTTTTTGATTCTGGCACTGCAATTTCTGTTTCCCTTCCTATTTGGAAGTGAATATAAGATTTTCCTCCAGCTTTCGCCCGAAGAAAAGCAACGCCTGTTCAACAAATGGGCTCAAAGTCGGCTCTACCTGCTTCGCAATAGCTTTACCATTTTCAGGCTGGCTATTTGCTTTGCCTACTATGGACAAGATCAAGTGTCTAAGGCGATAGGATACGATGCCGAGGCAAAGTTGGAGGAGGCTTCAAAAAGACAGGTGGTCAGGGATTAAACATGATCTTGAGTTATCAAGACATTCATTCCGATGTAAAGGTTGATTGCGATGTGGCAGTCATTGGTTCTGGCGCAGGCGGCGCTGTGATTGCCAAGGAACTGGCAGAAATGGGACATTCAGTGGCAGTCGTGGAGGAAGGGGGATATTTTACCAGAAAGGATTTCAGGTGCCGACCGGTGGAGTCAATGCTTCTCATGTATCGGGACAGCGGACAAACTCTCACACTGGGGAGACCTATCTGTATCCTCCCATTGGGCAAGACTGTAGGAGGGACAACAACCATCAATTCGGGCACTTGTCTGCGCATTCCACCAAAGGTGCTGAAGAAGTGGCAGGAAAACTACGGACTCAAGGAGCTCAATGAAGAGGAACTGGGACTATTTTGTGAACGAATTGAACGGTTTTTGTATGTCCACCCAGCAGACCCTGAGGTAGTGGGCACAAATAACCTGAAGTTCAAGGAAGGGGCAGATAAACTGGGATATTCTGCGGGTTTCCTGCCACGCAATGCTAAGGAATGTGAAGGGTCAGGACTATGCGCCTTCGGTTGTCCCATAGACGCCAAGCAATCCATGAATATATCCTACATTCCTGAAGCATCAAAGCTGGGAGCAACAATATATGCCAATTGCCTTGCTGAGAAAATTGTGGTGGAAAGCGGAAGAGCTATAGGGGTTTTGGGACACTTTGTTGACCCTGATTCGGGACGAAAGGCAAAGAGCATCCGGCTGGGAGCAAAGGCGGTAATCCTGGCTGCGGGTGCCATTTACACACCTTACTTTCTGCTTAAGAACAAATTAGCCAACTCCAGTGGTCAGGTGGGAAAGCACCTCCGCATTCACCCCTGCACCGGCGTAGCAGCATCATTTGATGATGATGTCCGTTGCTGGGATGGAATTCCCCAGAGCACGTATGTCGATGAATTCTTTGAGGAAGAAGGCATCATGCTTGAGGGGGCAGCAACCCCGCCTGAGGTCCAATCCAATACCCTGCCTTACGCTGGGAACAAACATGCCAGATTGATGAGCCAATTTTCCAAGATCGCCTTATTCGGCTCCATGGTCTCTGATACCAGTGAAGGCTCGGTGAGAGCGCTGCCTTTCTCCCATAGACCCATTGTGCTATATGGTCTCAACAAGAATGACATCCGCAGACTACAGTTATCTGTGGTACACCTGGCTGAAATCTGGTTTGCCGCTGGCGCCAAGAGGATTTACCCCATGCTTGCCAGGATGGCAGAATTAACATCCCCAAAGCAAGTTGAGGAGCTTAAAAGACTCAAGCTAAAGGGAAGCGATTTTACCATCACCGCATATCATCCCATGGGCACCTGCAGGATGGGAGATGACCCAACGAGATCCGTGGTCAACGTTAACTGTGAGACCTGGGACGTGAAAAGGCTGTTCATCTGCGATGCCAGCGTTTTCCCGACCTCGCTAGGGGTGAACCCCCAAATGACCATCATGGCGATTGCCACCAGAACTGCAGCCTATATCGATGGAGTTCTGGCAACAACAAATCTAACAAAGGAGGTGATGATTAACGATGATACCCTTTGATAGCTTCTTGATTGATGTCTTCTGGCTGATAGGATTGGGTTTTGTGGTTGCCTGGCTAAACGCTGCTTTTCCCGGCAGGCATCTGGTGGAGATATTTTCAGGAATAATCCTGGTGCTTTTCTGGGTCTCCAGCATCGGGATGTATTGTGAGTGGTCAGCGGCTGCCTGGATGTGGCAGATGATGGGCGCCGAATCGGGAAGGGACTGGATGATAAATTCGGGCATATTCAACTTCGATTGGAGAAACCTTACCCTGGGAAGCCATGTCCTGTTCGGCACCTTATTCGCCGCTTACCCGTTGTGGTTATACACCGGGCTTCGAATAGGATATTCAATCTTCGGAAGAAGAAAGGATTAAGCTGCTTGCCTCCAATGCTGAGTTGAAGGCGATGTCTCCACTACACCCCTGTGCCTTAGCAGTATCCCCAGCGAAGAAAAGATTCTTTACATATGGCGAGCGAAGCTCATGCCTGTCAGGATAAGCCTGACCTACCTTCAATAACACGCCGTCCAGAATGGGGAAGACCTGTGGTCTCTCCCACTCCACATAATTAAAGAATCCAGGGTATATCCCAGCTATTAATTGGCGCAACTCTGCCAAGGCATCCCTGGCTGCCCCCTTTTCTCTGAGCTTTCGATAGGGGAGAATCATAAACCAGGTAGAAAGCTGCTTACCTTCTGGCGCCAGAGAAGGGTCTGAATTAGAAGGAAAGCTTCCCATCGCCAGCAAGTCAACAGAGGTAATGCTGCCAGTAAGGTCACTCACCGACTGGCGCAAGCCAAAATCTATGCTCACTCCCGAGGTGGGTATCAGATTGCGAGCGTAATCTACAAAAGATGATGGAAAGTGCCTTTCTGCGATGACGCTAAATAGCTGCTGGATTGGCGGAGTATAGACTACAGCATTAGAGGTAAACGTTTCTCCACCAGCCGTAACACCCACCACCCTTCTATCCTCAACCGTAATCTTATCAACCTGACAACCTTTCCTTATCCCGCCGTTTCTTTCGACCACAGCAGCAAGTTTATCTACTATCTGCTTCGCACCACCCACCGGTGTAGCAATAGCCCGGGGAGACTTTTGAGCTTGCTGGACGAAATACATCACCTCACCCGCCGAAGTTTCCTCAATCTCCGGGGCAATGATGAAAAATCCAATCAGGCGAAAGAATTCCCTAGCTTCCTCATTCTGGGTAAGCTTACTGATGAACTCCAGAAGCGTCCTGGAATACCATTCGTCGGGACTTTCCTGCAACAACTGCAGCAACACCTTGAGCATCTCCTCCCTACCCTCAGGTGACAGAAGCTCCGTGGTCATGAATTCCTGCGCCGAGGAGGGACGCTTTATCAGCTTCGCTTTCCGGTAGATGTAGGAAATGGAGTCCTCTTCCTTTACGAACTCGAGGTTTTGACCTACATTTCTTAGAACGGCGGCAGCGGGACCCGCCGAGGCAAAACGATTGCTGTGTAAGCCATTGTCAACAACAAAGCCTTCTTTTTCAGTGCTCCTGGCCCTCCCACCCAAAACCTCTTTCCCTTCGAGGACCAATACCTCGACGCCATTACTGGCTAATAGGGCAGCAGTG
>DAOUSX010000029.1 GCA_030627025.1 Dehalococcoidia bacterium | reverse complement strand
TTTAAAAACACCTCTACCTATAGGGACTTCATCGGGTAGTCCATAGTCCCTTCGCAAGGTAGTTAACAGGTCGGATATGGTTGCCGGGCTATTTAATTCGACCTCAATTTCTCGCTGATTCCCAAGAGCATCACGGATAAACATAAATGGCTTTACGATGACTTTCACTGTTTCCCTCTCTTTCTATTCTAAAGGTGCTCAATTTTAAGGAAGCTGCATCTCTATTGGGTGGGGCACGAGGCTTCGATTTTGAGTTTTCTGTCTTAGAGTTCTCTCTTCAATATCTTGTCTTTGAGGGTCTCCCACTGTTCTTTAGTAAGGACACTGGTGTTGCCTTTGTCCCCTATCGCCTTTGCCGCTCGACCAGGTCCTGCAATGTAGTAATCTCTAAGACTCCATCCACTGCCTTCTTGACCTCACCCCAGATATCGCGGGTGACGCAAAGGTCGGAGCGAGGGCATATCTTAGAGTGGTTAACACACTCTACTGGGGCAGTCGAGCCATCGAGAAGCTGAATCACTTCACTGAGCTTAATCTCCTGAGGATGCTTGAGTAATGAAACCCCACCCCGAGCCCCTCGGGTGGTCCTTATTATCCCTGCTGCTATAAGAGGGGTAATTAGATGCTCCAGATAGGGCAGTGAGAACTCCTGTCTTCGGGCAATATCTTTTAGCAGCACTACCCCCTCACCTTGGTGAAGAGCTAAATCCAAAAGCGCCCTGGTTCCATAGCGTGCCCTAGTAGAAAATTTGATCATTGTCGCCATTGTTGACTAAAAGAATCAACATAGTCCACAATACCACCGGGCATAGGATGTGTCAATTCCACAGGGAGCTAGCCTGGCCTGGCAGTGTTGATTAATCTGTTGTTACTTCTCCGCTATGAACCTCTATTACATCTCCAGCCTTGATAGGTCCGCCACGAATGACCCTGGCAAACACACCCTCCTTAGGCATAATGCACTTGTCTGTCTGGCGGCGAATGGCACGCCCGCTATGGCACTCTTTGCCTATCTGAGTAACCTGTAAAATAAGCCCTTCACCTATGGTGATATATGTGCCAACAGGCAAAGAAACAAGGGTTATCCTTTCAGTGGTAAGGTTCTCAGCAAAATTCCCCGGCCCTACATCAAAGCCCATCCCCCGCATGTTGTTAATACTCTCAATCGCAAGCAGGCTTATTTGACGGTGTGTGGAATACTTTCCTAACCTCAGGCGGGAAATCCCCAGTTTCTTGCCAACAATAAGCAAGTGTTTTAGCTGAGTAACCAGTCTTCCAGTGCTTGTCGGGCTTGGCCAGCAACAGTTTCCAGTCTTCCGCGTTGTTGATTACACGGAAAAATTTACTGATGCCTTTCTCGCTTTTCATCGGCTCAATTATACGGTGAAAGTGGTTAAACAGAACATCGGTTTGTCTACTCCGGAATAGCCCAGTGCTCTGATTACTTTTTAGGATTGCACGATTTGAACTTACCCCAGCAGTTAAAACACCAGACAGGGCTTACGTCACTTTGCCGCTATCGAGAAAGGAAAGGATTTGGGCGTATTACGGACATGCCATTAAAATTGAATGTCCTCCACAAGATTTGGTCTATGGACTGGGGCCCTATGGTGTAGGGGTAGGGCATTGTCATGCACATATCTGGTGGCCGGTTTCCAGTGGGAACATGGTAAAATGCATTGAAATAAGGGGGAAAGAATGAGAATCACAATTATTTATGACAATGAAGTAAAGAAGGAAGGACTAAAAGCTGGCTGGGGATTTTCGTGGTAACTGGCTGCTCTCATCCTGCAATCAGAAGCATATTAGGAGCTGCCGCGAAGTTTGGTAAGGTTTACGGGATTGCCGGCGGATTTCACGGTTTTCATGACTTTAAGGCATTTGATGATTTATTGTTAATTTATCCCTGTCATTGCACTCAATACAAACAAGAAATAAGAGAGTTGTTCAAGGAAAAAGCTCTGGAGTGTGGGGCAGGGTTGGTAATCGAATTATAGGGATTGGTTTATCATAACCTTGCGGTCGAAAAGAATGATCCCTGGGCAATTTCGCCCGCAGGCAACCTTAGCACCCCGGAAATACCGATAACCAATAAAAAGGGGAAGGGAACACATCTATTGACAAAAGTGGGGTTAGTGATTTAGTATAGAATTGGTTCGCATAACGTCAGTTTTGCGAACCAAAGAAGTGCAGGAAATAGAACATTGAGTCACGACACAAGCCTAGACCTATTAATCACGGAGTTCTTGGAATACCTAGAAATCGAAAAAGGCTGCTCTTTTCTTACTATTCGCGTGTATAGACATTATTTGGACCGTTTCCACAACTGGCTCAGCGAAAATTCTCCTACCAGTAGAGCTGAAGACATAGACCTGGAGCTTATTAGAAGATATAGGTTATATCTAGCGCATCTTCGTACTCGAAACGGCCTGCTATTAAAGCGCATCTCTCAAAGCTACCATATTGTTGCGTTGCGAGCTTTTCTGCGTTACCTCTTAGTCAGTCGTGATATATCTACTTTATCGCCCGATAAGATAGAACTTCCGAAACAGAGCTCCCGCTCCGTTAGTTTTTTGGACTCAGAACAGATAAAAAGGCTGTTAAGCAGTCCGCAAATATCGAACGAGATAGGACTAAGGGATAAAGCTATCTTAGAAACCTTCTTTAGCACAGGACTAAGAGTATCAGAGTTAGTAAGATTGAATCGCGACCAGATAGACTTAAAGCGCCAGGAATTTGGTGTCAAAGGCAAGGGAAACAAACCACGAGTAGTTTTCTTGTCGGATACAGCTGCGCAGTGGATTGAGCGATACTTGCAGTCGCGTCAAGACCATTTTAAGCCGCTGTTTATTCGATACAGTGGTTCAGTAGATACTCGAAAGAACGGGGAAAAAATGCGACTGACAGCAAGGTCTATCGAAAAAATCGTTACTAAGTATGCAAGAAGATGTGGATTATCAATCAAAGTAAGCCCTCACACATTGAGACATTCTTTTGCCACAGACCTGTTGATAGGTGGGGCTGATCTTCGCTCCGTTCAAGAAATGCTAGGCCATGAAAGTATTAGAACAACTCAGGTTTACACCCATGTCACCAACAGGCACTTGAAAGAAGTCCATAAAGCCTTTCATGGTAGAAAATAAGGAATTTGCGTAGAATTGGTGCTGAGCACCGGATGTTGTCCACTTCTCAGTAAGCTCAAAGGAGGTTAAAACCCATGAGAGGGAAATGGGGAGAAACTGTACCAACAGGCCTTAGTTTTTCCATAAACAAAGCCATAATGGCACTGTTGATCGTCTTGATCGCCTTCGGGGCTTTGCTTTATACGCAGGGGTGCGGACAACCTGGTGCAATTAACACAATTACTGTCGATGCACCCCCAGTAAATCCGTTTGTGGCTGATTCACCGTGGCCTATGTCACACGCGAATCCATACTGTCAGGCATCTTCCCAGTATCCGGGGCCAACTGAGGATACGTCGGAATATAAATTCGATTACCTGGGGGAGCTAATGTATTACCCTCCAATAACTATTGCTATTTCTGGTGCGTATCCTGACGGCAACCGCGTATTATGGGGAAATACCCCGACCACAGTATTCAAGGCAGGTCTCGATGAAGGTAAGCTTTGCTACATTGAGAAGATGGAGAAAGAACCTGTAAATGTAACGCTATCTCGTATGGAATGCGGATTGTCCAACGCATATACACTCGTTGACTGCGAAGGTACGTTTTTTGTTCCCAGCATCCGTAAGATCTTCGCATACGGTGATGAAGTTCCCGGTGATCCTCATTCAGAGATAGTAATAAAGGGCGTTTTCGAAATCCCTGAAGACCAGCTTCGCAGCGAAGATGAATTTATCGCCGGCCTTAATATTGCATACGATGGCATGCTCGTCTTCATTACCAATAAAGCGACTGTTGGGGTTGTATCCCGCAACTTCGACTCGGCACATTTCCTGCATCTTGGAGAGGACGAAGAAACATCAAATTCAATCGCATGTGATGAAGATGGCGGGATTTATGTGGTCACAAGCAAGCGGATGTATCATGTACAATGGACGGGAGACAGACTGACAACAGATGAAAGCGAAGGGGGCTGGATTGCCAATTATGAAACAGGTGGTGAGGTGGGAGGTATAAGGCTTGGCAGGGGTTCTGGTTCTACTCCTACTTTGATGGGGACTGGAGAGCAAGATGAGTTCGTTGTCATTACTGACGGTCAGGACTTAATGCACATAGTGCTCTTCTGGCGGGACAAGATTCCCTCTGACTGGGTGCAGATCCTTGGGACTAAAGACCGACGTATAGCAGCTCAAATCCCGGTGGCATTCGGCAATTCTGAAGCCACCGAGTCCTCCTCCGAGCAATCTGTGTGTGTTAGGGGATACGGCGCACTGGTGGTCAACAATCAACTGAACACCACCTCTGAAGACCCTATCATCAATATAGTGATGTCTCAATATCCAGACGTAGCGCCATATGGCGCGGAGAAATTTGAGTGGGACCCTCAGACTCAAGAGTTGCGCTCGGTCTGGGTGAATGAAGAGGTCAGTCTGCCTAATGGAATACCAGCAATGAGTGCAGCCACTAACCTTATCTATGACATTGGACAACGATCAGGAAACTGGACGTGGGAAGCACTGGATTGGGATACAGGGAAATCGGTTTTCTCCTATGAGATTGGCAGCGATCCACAGTATAACAGTTGTTGGGCAGCAACCGAAATCGGCCTTAATGGTCGTTTATACAGTGGATCCATTACCGGCATGATGTGTCTTCATCCTGATGCTTCATAGTCATAATGGTACCTGAATAACCGTGCCATAATTACCCTGCTCTACCTCAGCTCTT
The DNA here is from genome assembly GCA_030627025.1 of Dehalococcoidia bacterium. GTDB lineage: Bacteria > Chloroflexota > Dehalococcoidia > GIF9 > AB-539-J10 > CG2-30-46-19. The sequence continues at coordinate 3,655 of DAOUSX010000029.1, read as the reverse complement.
GTCTAAAGTCTCCTGATTAGTTATTCCCACCCTAAGTATCATCTCTTTGCTGGAGCTTGTTAGTATTATGTCAACTAAGCCCTTGTTTTACACGGTTAATAGATGTTAACTTTCTACCAGCGTTCAGATATTCGAAAGGAAGTGTAATGACAATATCCTCCCTCACAAAAATCTTTGAACCGATACAAATTAACTCCATGGAGTTGAAAAACAGACTGGTAGTTCCTGCAATGGGCACTAACCTCGCTAACCCTGATGGTACAGTAAGTGAACGCCTTAATCATTACCTTGTAGCCCGGGCTGATGGTGGCTTTGGTCTGATTATCACCGAGATAACTGCTATTAGTCCTTATGGTAAAGGTATACCTAATCAACTCAGTATCTGGGACGACAAGTTTATCCCAGGATTCAAGGATCTAGCCAAGGCAACACATGCTAGAGGAGCAAAAATTGCAGTTCAACTGTATCACCCAGGAAGACAAAGTTTTTCGTTCCTAACTGGTCGAACCCTGGTGGCCCCTTCAGCAATTCCCTGCCCTGTTTGCAGAGAAATTCCTAGAGAACTTAGCGTGGAGGAGATCTTGGAGTTGGAGGAACAATTTGCTGAAGCAGCTAGAAGAGCTAAAGAGGCAGGGATGGATGCCATAGAGATTCACGGGGCCCATGGATACCTGGTAGCACAATTCATGTCCGGGCATGCCAATCATCGGTCAGACGCTTATGGAGGAGATCTAGAGGGGCTGTTACGCTTTCCCACGGACATTATCCACAAAATCAGGGAAACGGTGGGACCTGACTATCCTATCGTCTTCCGTTTAAGTGGAGAGGAGAGAGTCGCCGGTGGAAGAACCATTCAGGAAACCAAGACAATAATCCCCCTTTTAGAGCAAGCTGGGGTGAATGCCTTCCATGTGTCTATCGGCGTTTATGGGAGCTTTCGTTACATAGTCGCTCCTATGGCAATCCCCCCTGGCTACAATGTGAATGCTGCTGCCGAGGTTAAGAAGGCTACCTCTATGCCAGTCATTGCTGTAGGTAGAATTAATGACCCCCGTATGGCTGAAGAGATTCTGAAAGAGGGTCAAGCCGATTTGGTTTCCATGGGACGAGCATCTTTAGCAGATCCTGAATTGCCAAAGAAAACAGCAGAGGGAAATTATGAAGATATCCGGTGGTGCATTGGTTGCAACCAAGGTTGTATAGATAGGCCTCTTCATTCCAGGAAAGCAGGCATATCCTGTCTGGTTAATCCCTCGATGGGAAAGGAAAGGGAGATGGCATTTACTCCAGCTTCTCGAAGCAAGAAGGTTCTAGTTGTGGGAGGAGGCCCTGGTGGTATGGAAGCGGCTCGTGTCGCCGCTTTAAGAGGCCATGAAGTTTATCTATATGAAAAGGAAGAAAAACTAGGAGGTCAATTCAATCTTGCTGCTGTTCCTCCATGCAAGCAAGAAATTACTAAGATAATAAATTACCTCAGTGTCCAGATCAAGAAGGCTGGGGTAAAGGTAGCTTTAGGTAAAAAAGTAACCGAAAAGATAATTCATGAACTCCAACCTGAGGTAGTAATAATTGCCACCGGAGCATCTCCCCTTATTCCTGAGATCCCAGGAGTAAGAGGAGAAAGAGTAGTTACAGCCCACGATGTTTTGAGGGGCAAAGTACCCCCAGTCCGGAGGGCTTTGATAGTAGGAGGAGGTATGGTGGGATGTGAGACAGCGGACTTTCTAGGAGAAATCATGGGATGCAGGGTAACTTTGGTGGAAGCACTACCCAGAGTTGCACAGGATGTTGGGGATGCGACAAGATATTTCCTTCTTCAAAGGCTTGCCCAGAACAAAGCGAGCATTATTACCTCTGCCTTAGTAAAGCAGCTCACCAACGATGGAGCAATCCTTGACCGAAATGGCGAGGAAGAAACGCTTTCAGGTTTCGACGCCATTGTTCTGGCAATGGGAGTTGCTCCCGTAAATGAGCTTGCCGTGAAAATCCAAGGCAAGATAAAAGAAATGTATGTTATTGGTGACGCTAAACAGCCCCGAAAAGCTCTGGACGCTATCGCTGAGGCTGCTGAAATAGGTCGCAAGGTCTAATCCCCGAAAAATGTAAATGATGAACTATGTGCGAAGAGATCGCGTGCGATATTTGTAAAGGTTAAGCAGGGTCTTGATCGCCCCCTCAAGCGTGGGATATACCGGAAATCCTCTGTTCTCAAATTCTTTCTTAACCATCAGGTGGCATTTCCTATCCTCTTCGTCTTCTGAATAAGTTTCTAACGAAACACAGATCATTACAGGCTTCTTAATTTCATCTCGGGCATACTCGCACGCATCTATCATAAAGCCAAGGACTTTCCTCACAAAGTCCTCAAGTTCTTCAGCCAATATTTGCCTCCAATATTTCAGCTCATCGATATGTAACACCAATGAATGTATGTTTTCATCAAGAGCTATAGCCTTAATGGTATCACGAAGAGCTGATGACCTATAATATAGCGGCCAGGCGTCTAAGGGGTTCCTGATACTCGTTCCTGCCACTGGCACTAGTTTCTTTAGTTTTCTTAGTGTTTTCTCCCCGAATTGAGGAACCTCTAATCCTGCCTTTACACATATATCGGTTTCCAGCACACTAAAACCACCAGAGTGAGTAATAATTGAAACTCCTTTTCCCGAAGGGAGAGGTGAACAGCTAATTGCTAAGATAGTGTTTACTAATTCATCAAAACTTTCTACCTGAACTACACCGGCCTGCTCAAAGAATGCTCTCCAGATTTGGGGAGAACCGGCTAAAGAACCAGTGTGAGAGGCTGCTGCCCTACTGCCATGCTCTGTTACCCCTCCCTTTAATGCTACTACTGGTTTCTTGCTTGCGGCTTTCTTCAGTGCTGATTTAAGACGTTCTCCATTTCGTATGCCCTCGATATATAGCGCTATGACTTTTGTTTCATCGTCTTCTGCTAAATATTCCAAAAAATCGGGGCAATCCAGGTCTATGCCATTCCCATAACTGATTACTTTGCTAAACTTGATGTTTCTTATCTTTCCAATGTCCAGAAATAAATCTGCAAACGTTCCGCTCTGCGAAACGACTCCAACAGGTCCTTCTTCAGTTGATGCCTCGGGGTTAAAGGATAATCCCGATTTAGGGCAATGGATTCCCAGGCAGTTTGGACCAATCAGTCTAATTTTGCCCTTCACTATCTCCTTCAGTTCATCCTCTAATTTTATCCTTTCTGCCATCCCGGTCTCGCTGAAGCCTGAAGAAAAAACATGAGCTGCCTTTACTCCTTTCTCGATACAGTCCTTCAATACTTGTGGGATTAGCAACGCTGACACTGCTATGACAACATAGTCAACTTCCTCTTCGATGTCCAGGATGCTTGGATAACATCTCTTGCCAAAAAGCTCCTTGTGATTTGGATTGACCAGGAACAGATTGTCTTTTGTCTTTTCTGTCTTCGTTAGGCTTCTTGTGAAACCATCGGTGTGCGATGCTCCTATTACCGCAATAGACCCGGGGTTAAAAATATAGTCGAACTCCTTTAGCACCTTTGCTCCCATAGTAAGCTTATCGTTATCCTGTTATCTAGATTAAGAATTAAATGGGCTCGGCAGGATTCGAACCTACGACCAACCGGTTATGAGCCGGCCGCTCTGCC
>DAOUSX010000061.1 GCA_030627025.1 Dehalococcoidia bacterium | reverse complement strand
CTCTCTGTCTCTGTCTCCTTTAGTTCCTCTTTCTTGCTAGCCTCGTCGCGAATCCAGCGGTGAATTTCATCCAGAGCCGGCGGAGAAATGCTGAATACCTCAATGTCCTTGGGAAATTGTAACCTGTGCCCCTCTATGATGAATAAAAGCCCCGCTTCGTTATCCTTAAGCGTCTCAGTTATTCTATTAGCCATGAACTCATACCGCTTCCTCGAAGTCTCAGTGTAAAATTCAGAAACTTTGCTCGCCACCTTCACAGTTGCAAAGCCGAGCAAAAGACACCTCTCCCAATCTATAACCTCCTCGAGCAATTCCCCATCCTCAATTGCCTCGAAGGTAGCCTCGTTATCACACTTGCTTTTAGCAATTTGATAGCAGCTTTGGTTTATCTTTTCCGCCAGCTTCATACCATCCTCACCAGACAGCGAAATTGACTCGTGATAAACCCGCTTCACCCTACCGATTTTTTCTTCCAGACTGGCTAACTGCTCTGCCACCTGCTCCCAGTAGCGATGGCATCTTTCCTTATATTCTGCAGGAGTATCCTCACCAGAAAATATCAACGGGACAAGATAAAGCTTTTTACTCCCCTTAAACTGCTCTGCCAGGGGCTTTTCTATTTTGCCCAGTTGTTCGGTCATTCCTCCTTTCCCCAGTTCTGCATCATCTCCTTGACTTGTCGAGCAAGTTCAGGACTTTCTTTAAGCCGCTGCGCAAACACAGGGCAACTTTGTAAAATCATGTTCTGGCTCATAGAAGCTATATTCTCCAGGATATTCTCCATTTCACTTTTTGCCTGTTCAGGAAGATTTCCCTGCTGCAACATCAACCTGAATTGAGCGATATCTTCAGGACTAACCTGTAGCGGAGTTACACAATTCTTATACCACAGACATTCCCTGCATCTGAGAATCGCCGTAGCTTCATCAAGAATATCTCCCATTCAATCCCTCCTTAAATTTATAATTCTAACAACTTTTCACCCTAAATGCTAAAGCGGTCTTCCATCAGCGCCAGCCTTCTTAGCTGCCAGTTTGCTTCGCCTGCGCCTCGCAATGACAAAAGGGGATAGCCACCGTGAGCCCTTCGCCTTCTGTCATTCTGAGGGAGAGAAGTGACCGAAGAATCTCGTCTTCCTCTTCACCTTATTCAGAGTCAAAGCTTCGGCTCGCAATGACAGAAAGGAGTATCATCGCCAGGCTTTCTTCATTCTCATGTGACCCTTTTCGGCTGTCATTGCAACGAACACCTCCTTTGTCATTGCGAGGCTTGTCCCGAGCAAAGCGAGGGAACTTGACGAAGCAATCCCAGCGAAAGGCAAAAGGCAAAATGACAGCGCAAAGTTTAAGAATGAAAGTATTTTTGCCTTTTGAATTGTAATTTTGATTTTTTATGTTTGATTTTTGATATTGTTCGGCACTTTGTGCCTCGCAACCGCTATCAGTCCTCGCAATGACAGAAAGAGGAGGCTAATGTGTCACTCTCATATAAACGAGTACAGGGGTGTCTCTTTAGGGAAGATACGTGATAAAATACACAAAACAAACTGAGGGATAGGAAACGATAATCGATATTCATTCACACCTGGTCACAGAGAAGATGTTACTACGTAAACTGCAGAATGCCGCGATAGAAGCAATTCAGAGTGACACGAAGAAGGCAATGAAGATGGAAATCTCATGTGAACAGGTAGCAAGTGATGTGCTTCCCACCCCCTGGGATTCTTTAAGCAAGATCTTCTTGAAAGAAATGCAGACAGCAATAACAATCATGTGAAAGGAACAAACTATGGATATGAAAGTCAAAGGTTCCAAGGAGTTGCTCACGGAGGTTACAGATGCCGGGTTATGCACTCTATGTGGTGCATGTGCCGGCGGTTGTCCTTACTTGGTCTCCTATAAAGGCAGGATAGTGCTTCTGGATAGTTGCACCCTTTCAGAAGGGCAGTGTTATCAGTACTGTCCACGAACTTACACTGACATGGATGTCATTAGCCAGCGAGTTTTTGGAACGCCGTATAGCGGTGATGAACTGGGAACCACCAAGGAAGTGTTGATGGCAAGGTCAACGGACGGACACATTAAGGAGAGGGCACAATATGGCGGAACGGTAACTACGCTTTTATCATTGGCACTGGAGGAGGGACTTATTGACGGTGCAATTCTGACAAAGATGTCCGATGATAAAACCCCAAGTGCCTTCTTAGCTCGAAGCAGGGAGGAGATGCTGAAATGTGCTGGCTCCAATTATATGGCTTGTCCTGTATTACAGGCTCTAAATGGGATTCCTAAGGATAGTGAACAGCGACTGGCGGTAGTAGCTATGCCCTGCCAGGTCTTAGCGCTGAGCAAGATGCGGGAAGAACCACCACAAAACAGAGTGAACATAGGCAATGTGAAGCTAGTAGTCGGATTGTTTTGCACCTGGGCTTTGTCCCCTGACGGATTCCATCAGTTTTTAAAGGAAAATCTCGACTTACCACAGGTGACCAAATTTGATATCCCACCTCCTCCAGCAAATATATTTGAAGCATATACTCCGTCAGGTAAAATCTCGTTTCCACTGGATGAAATCAGGAAGTTTGTCATGCCTGCCTGTGCCTGCTGCCTGGATATGACTTCCGAGTTTGCCGATATCTCAGTAGGCTCAGTGGAAGGCATTGAGGGATGGAACACCGTTATTATCCGCACTGATGTCGGTGCTCAACTCATCGAGATGGCTAAGGAAAAGGGGAAGCTTGAGGTTGATATCCTTCCTCCTGAGAATCTAGCCCACCTTAAAGAGGCATCTTTACTTAAGAAAAAACGAGCGCTACAGGAAATCATCACCAGGAGTGGCGATAGAAACAACCTGCTTTATGTTGGTCTTCAACAGAGCATAATTGACAGGCTATTAGCTTAGAAATGGAGGAAAGTTTAAGGAGGTGAGTAGTATGTCAGGCGTTGGAATAGATGCTCCCGGCAGTACCCAGCTTTTCATCGGCAACGAAGCTATTGCTCGCGGGGCACTCGAAGCAGGCATAGGGCTTGCTAGTGCTTACCCAGGGACACCTTCAACGGAGATAATGGAGAGCCTGATATCCGTGGCTAAGGAAAAGAATTTTTACGCTGAGTGGTCTATTAACGAGAAGGTGGCGTTGGAAGTTGCTGCTGGTGCCTCTTTCGCCGGCATTCGAGCAATCACCTCCATGAAGCAAAATGGGGTGAATGTTGTCTTCGACTTTCTAGCCAACATTGTCATGAGTGGCATAGGTGCCGGGTTGATTCTGGTATCCTGCGATGACCCATCTGCTATATCCAGCTCTAATGAGCAGGATACACGACACATAGCTAAGTGGCTGGATATCCCCCTCCTGGAACCAGGCACCTTCCAGGAAGCCAAGGACATGACAAAATGGGCTTTCGACCTCGCCGAGGAATTGAATAGTATATGCATGATACGGAGCGTAACACGAATTGCTCACGCCAGAGGCAACGTAACATTGGGTGAGTTACCCAAAAAGGAGCAAAAGGCACATTTCGACAGCATATGTCCCGTTGTGCCCACCTTACCCAAATTCATACCATACCCAAGCGCATGGTTACATAGCCAATTGCACGCAAAACTGGATAAGGCACGGGAGCTATTCGAATCATCGCCTTTCAACTGGTACACGGGGCCGGAAGAGGCAGAATTGTTGCTCATAACCTGTGGTAGCTGCTGGCTTTATTCTTTAGAGGCTGTGAATGCATTAAAATTGGAGAGCAAGGTGGGCATCTTGAAGCTGGGCACTATCTGGCCGCTACCACAAAAACTCATTGAGACACATCTAGGTAAATCGCAGAAAATACTGATGGTGGAGGAGATCGATCCTTTCCTGGAAGGAAGCATAAAAGAGCTGGTTGCCGACCTACCGCCTGATAGTCCACATCCTAGATTCTATGGTAAGCACTCTGGGCATATAAATGCCTACGGAGAGCTAAATCCTGACATGGTTATCGAGGCAATAGCTAAGATAATGGGTCTTGCTTACCAACCTCGCGACCCAGAATATAGTAAAAAGGCAGAAGAAGTTCCTATAACTTACATGCCACCGCGAATTATGACCTTCTGCCCTGGCTGTCCTCATCGAGCTGCTTTCTGGGCAATCAAAAACGCACTCAGACTGGATGGGCGTGATGGGTTTGTTACCGGTGACATTGGCTGCTATTCCATGGCGATAGGTCCCGCCGGCTTCTTTCAAGAGCGAACAATGTATTGTATGGGAGCAGGTGCTGGTGTAGCTAATGGCTTGGGCAAGCTGGGGCAATTTGGCTTTAATCAGCCAGTGCTCGCTGTGTGCGGTGATTCTACTTTCTTCCACGCCACAATTCCAGCACTGATAAATGGTATCTATAACCAATCGAATTTTACTCTCATCATCCTGGATAATAATGCCACCGCTATGACTGGCTTCCAGCCTCATCCTGGGACAGGAGTAACCGGTATGGGAGAAACAACAAGAGCTGTAGATATGGAAGCCTTATGCCATTCGTTAGGAGTACAGGTTGAGGTCTGTGACCCCTTTGACCTTGAGAATACCACAGCAACGCTGCTAAAGGCCCTAGCTCAAGACGGAGGCCCTCGAGTGGTGATAATGCGACGCGAGTGCGAGCTCGTGAGAGCAAGGAGAGACAAGAAACCTCTCTACAAGGTACATGTTGACCCTGATAAGTGCCTGGGGGAAGCCTGTGGTTGCGATAGACTATGCACCAGGGTGTTCGGTTGCCAAGGAATGGTATGGGATAGCGAGAGTGGCAAAGCCAACATAGATGAAACAATCTGCACCAGCTGTGGCGTGTGCGCAGACATATGCCCACAAGGTGCCATCATCAGGGAGGCAGTGTGATTATGAAGACGTTAACAAAAGACCCACTCAATTTAATTATCGCTGGCGTTGGTGGACAGGGAAACGTGGTGATATCACTGCTTATTGGTAAAGCCTTCATAAGGGAGGGGTACTTCGTGACCATTGGAGAAACATATGGGGCATCTCAACGAAGCGGCAGTGTTATGAGCCATTTGAGAATCTCACGGGAAACTGAGTATAGCCCATTCATTCCCAGTGGGCGTGCTGATATCATCCTGGGCATGGAACCTGTGGAAACTCTGCGAATACTGCAGCAATTCGGAAATTCAGATGTTATCACCATAGCCAACTCCAGACTGATACACGCCGCTGGGATGGAATACCCAAGTCTGGATAAGATCGTCGAGGCTATCGAAGGATTATCAGCTAAATCATGGCTGATAAATGCTACCGATGAAGCAGTGAAACTGGGTGACCCTATCTTCGCCAATATGATACTTATCGGTGCTTTAGTTGGCTCTGGAATCTTTCCTATTGATAGTAAATCAATGGAATTAGTGTTGCGGGAAAGCTTTCCTGGGGAAAAACTTGAGACCAATATGGTGGCTTTCAATAAGGGCATGGAGCTTGTGGTACAGTGAAACAGGCCCGGCATCTCGAGCACCAGAACCCGTGGCACAGAACTTTACCAGGGAAACAGGAACGTAGCATTTTGCAATTTCCTGGATTGGAGGTTTAAAGATAACTGCCATATCAACGCCGAAACTGGTAGAGCAATTTAAGATAGAATCTAGCAGGGTCGGTGCCATAATCTACAAGGCTGAAAATGCTGAGGATGTTAATAATTATGTCGTGAAGCTGGGACGAGAACGTAACGTGCAACGAGTAGTCAAGTCGAAGTCTGTGGTAGCCACGGAGATTGGATTGAATAAACACCTTGAGAATGCTGGCATTGAGGTGATAGAAACAGACCTCAGAGAGTGGGTTGCTCAATTAGCAGGAGAGGAACTCTCGCATCTGGTAAGCCAGGGAATACAAAAAAATATAGAACAGGTAGCTGAATTACTTTCCAAAACCATTGGTGAAAGATTGGAACCTGACCCCGAGATTCTACTGCAGGCGTCACGTCACTATTTGAGGCAGTCTATTATCAATGCAGATATGGGTATTTCTGGAGCCAATATCGCCATAGCTGAAACCGGAACTCTGGTTATCATGGACAATGAAGGAAACAGCCGCCTGATTGCCACCTTGCCCCCTGTACATGTGGCGTTGATTGGCTGTGAAAAGCTGGTTTCCAGCTTGAACGATGGTGCTACAATCCTGAAATTACTTAGTAAAAATGCCGCAGGAAAGAAGATGCCAACTTACATCACTTACATTAGCGGCAGAAGCACTACCGCCGACATACCCGGAGCACCGCTGCTCCGTGCTCAAGGTCCCGAGGAAATTCACATTGTGTTACTGGATAGCCACAAGGAAGTGAAAAAATTCAATGAGGAAACATATCGGTTACCATGATTTTTACTCAACTGTCATTGCAAGCCCCTTTCTATTGTCATTGCAAGCCCCTTTCTATTGTCATTGCGAGCGGAGCGTGGCAATCTCGGCGAGGTACCATATTGCGGAGCTTGTTCCGAGCCGAAGCCTGAGCGACGTGAAGAGCCAAGCGAGGAATCTCGCTTGGGGATTGCTTCGGCACTGG
>DAOUSX010000164.1 GCA_030627025.1 Dehalococcoidia bacterium | reverse complement strand
AGTTCTTCATCATCGGCGAGATTTATAGATGCTTCCGTAGAAAGTGCGAAGGGGTATTTCCTCTCTCTCGCCCATTTAATTATTGCCGGCAGGATTTCTACCTTTAATTTTCTCTTATTGCCGATAAAATTATCATCAACAATAAACACACCAGCCCGCCATCCCCGACTATATAATGCCTCCAATTCTCTCAGTATCTGCTCTTTATCCTTGGTTCGTGGCTTGTGACCATTCAGGATGATAATATCGCAAAATTCACAATTGAAAGGACAGCCTCGAGAATACTGGACATTCATTGAAGCATATTTTCCCATGTCAACAAGCTCCCAAAGTGGGACAGGTGTTTTTGTTATCTCGGGATGCTCGCTGGATTCATAAATATGCTGAGCACATCCTTTCTGTAAGTCTTCCAGGAAGAGTGGCAGTGTATCTTCGGCCTCACCAAGCACAAGATGGTCTACATCACCAAGGTTAAGCTGTTCATATCCAGTGGTAAAAAGGGGGCCACCGGCAACTGTTTTAGTATGGAGTTCCCCACATCGGGCAATAACTTCCTTCACCGATTTCTGTTGGACAATCATAGCACTAATAAATACATAATCTGCCCATTTAATATCCTCGTCGATTAAGGCTGTTGTGTTCATATCCACGAGCTTTTTCTGCCACTCTTCAGGAAGCATGGCAGCTACAGTGAGTAATCCCAGAGGAGGAAAAGCCGCCCTTTTCGAAATGAATTTTAAAGCGTACTTAAAACTCCAGAAGGCATCCGGATATTGCGGATAAACAAGAAGTATTTTCAAATTATACCTCCCACAACTAAATGGAAACTGGGCAAAGCCAGGCAAGCCTATCAATTGGGCTCATCATTGTCAATATTCTACGGCACTCCTTCTTTGAGTCGCTGTCTGTCAATCTTCCCCGAGCCAGTCTTGGGTATGCTGTCCACGAACTTGAATTTCTTGGGCAGCTTAAAGTCAGCCAGATTCTGGCGACAAAAGCTGCCTATTTCTTCGACACTAGCAACTTGCCCCTCCTTGGTCACTATAAAAGCGATGGGAATTTGTCCTCCCTGCCCATCATTGACTCCTACACAGGCTGCGTCAGCTATGCCAGGATACCTTAAAAGCACCTCCTCGACCTCCCAGGGGGAAATTTTAAGTCCCGACTGGGTCACTATCATGAAGGATTTTTTTTCCACATATTCAAGATAGCCGTCTTCATCCATCCTGACTAAATCCCCGGTATGAAACCAGCCATTCTTCAAAACTTGAGCGGTAAGCTCAGGCGCTTTGTAATATTCCTTCATTACCCAAGGGGCACTGAAAACAGCTTCTCCTACTTCACCTTGAAGAACTTCCTTGCCACTATCATCTATTATCCTGAGGTCACAAATCGGTTTACCTACTGTCCCCAGTTTATGGTTATCAAGAGTGCTCATAGAAACAACCGAAAGTTCCGAAAGACCGTATGTTTCACAGAGTGTTAAATTGAATTTATCCTCCAGCATATTCATAAGACGAGGAGAGGACTTCGCTCCAGCAGTAGAGGCCACCTTTAATGAACTGAGGTCATAGTTCTCGATGACCTCATCTCTTAACATAGCTAAAGCATTATGCACTGCTGGAACCCCAAAAATGATGCTTCCTCTTTCCTTCTCTACAGCTTCTAAAACAACCCTGGGTGTGAAATGAGGGATGATTACCACAGTGGAGCCCTTTAGAATAGACCCAAAAAGGACCTCGCTCAACCCAAAAAGATAGAAGAAAGGAATCGTATCTATAACCACATCTTCTCTGCCTCGCCCTACACCAGCAGAAACTATGTCGGGAGTCCCCAGAAAAGAAGCATGCGTATGTACCACACCCTTCTGCCTCCCTAACACACCAGAGGTGTATATGATAGAAGCTTCATCCTCATCTTTTATATCGACAACCGGTGATGTGGAAGGGCTATCAGCCACCATTTTGTTATAGGAATCTCCATCATACTCAATAACATGTTTTAGCAGAGGAATATCGGACAAAACTGGAGAAAGCATTTGGGGAAAGCTTTTCTCGGCAATTAATATCTTGGCATCGGAGTCACGCAATAAAGGGGCAAGTTCAGGTGCTTTGAGCATAGAACCCATAAGCACGGCTACACCACCAGCCTTAATAATCCCAAAATAATTAATAACCCATTCAGGGCGATGAGACATTAAAATAGCGACATGGTCACCTTTCCCCATGTCCAGGTCTATAAGCGCATTAGCTACCTTGTTAGAAGCTTCCTCCAATTCTCCATAGGTAACCCTCTGAGAACCAAGGATGATAGCTTCCTTCTGCGGTATTTCACCAGCAGTTTTCTCCAGCATTTGTTTTAGATTCACATTTATCTCCTCATAGCGTAGTAGCTAAACACTGGTTGCCCTCTTGACAAACTCTTCTCGCCTTATTAGTATATCGCAATGCTATGCTTCATGCATAAGTTATACCTTCGCTAAAATCTATGATTAACATCCTCTTCAAAGTAAGACAAACATGCAGTTATTAATACCAACGAATTGGGATTGGAACTTGATAGCGCCTCTAAGCGAGATAAGGGCCGATATCGAGATATACGGTGTTTTACCCACATCAATACTGGGCAGCGGAGGAGCAGGACCCGATATTCCCCAAGTGACAGCAGAGCAAGCAGAGGAGTATATCAAGCTAGCTCATTCTGCAGGATTAACCTTCAATTACCTTCTAAATGCCCCGAGCATGGGCAATATGGAGTGGGAGGAGGATACTCACGACGAACTGCTTAAACACCTAGAGTGGCTCAGCAATGCCGGAGTAGACCACGTTACCGTAGCCATCCCCTACCTGGCAGAGTTGATAAAGTCTCAGTTTCCCCACCTTAAAGTAGAAGTGTCAACCATAGCTCATGTGGACAGTGTAGCCCGAGCTAAGTTACTTGAGTCCTTGGGAGCGGATTCCATTATCCTGCACACTAATATAAACCGAGATTTTAAATTACTTCGAGCTATCAGAAATGCAGTGAAGTGTGAACTCGGTGTACTGACAAACAGCCTTTGTCTCTATCAGTGTCCCTACGAGTACTATCACAACAATACTTTAGGTCATGCCAGTCAAACCTACAACTCGCTCAATGGCTTCTATATGGACTATTGTGTAACTCGCTGCACGTTGGAAAGGTTCCACGATGCCTCTCAACTTATTAAGTCCCGCTGGATAAGACCTGAGGACATACCCATTTATGAGGAAATAGGCATTGATTTCTTTAAAATCGCCGGCAGAGCAATGCCCTCGGAGTGGATTATAAATGCCACTGCGGCGTATTCATCAGGTCAATACCAGGGAAACCTCTGTGACATCTTGTATGTTCCTAATGCAAAAATTGATTATGCTGACCCCGCTTCAGCCAGCACACAAACCGCCAGGATAGTCTCACCACCAAAGGTCTATATTGATAACCAGGCTCTAGAAGGGTTTATTGATT
>DAOUSX010000065.1 GCA_030627025.1 Dehalococcoidia bacterium | reverse complement strand
CAGGAGTTGGTCTCATGGTGAAGTAACTAAGGCGGAGACCATAAATTACCGCACATTAAAGCCAGAAAGGGACGGCTTATTCTGTGAGAAGATTTTTGGTCCCGTCAAAGACTATGAGTGTCATTGCGGGCGATATAAGAAGGTACGCTACAAAGGCGTCGTCTGTGAGAAATGCGGTGTTGAAGTTGGCCCTTCTAGTATGCGAAGGGAGCGCATGGGACATATCGAGCTGGCAGCAACGGTCGCCCATATCTGGTTTACCAAGCTTGTGCCCAGCCCGATCAGTCTCCTCCTCAATGTCTCGCCTCGAAACTTGGAAGGTGTCATCTACTTTGCGCGATACATCATTATTTCCATTGATGAGGAAGTTCGTGGGAAGAAGATTGAGCAGCTTGATAAAGATAGAAAGCGACGAATAGCCGAGCAAGAAAAGAAGGTGAAGAAGCAAATTACGAAGTTGCAAGCCAAATTGAAGGCAGCTCCCGAAAATGAAGACATAATCAAGGAGATAAATCAGCTAAGGGCTAACCTTGAGGAGGATAGGGCAGGGATTGAAGAGGAATGCAGGGCGAAGGGGGGGGAAGTAAAAAGTCTGAAGAAACATGAAGTACTTACCGAGGAAAGATATCAGGAACTTAGGGATAAATATGGTGATATTCTACGAGTTGGCACCGGAGCTGAAGCCATCTCAGAGATACTGAGGGATATTGACATTGATAGTTTGCATGGCGAACTTCTCGACGAATTACGGAGTGCCTCTGGGCAAAATCGTAAGAGGTTAAGCAGGCGACTACAACTAGTGGAAGCCTTTAAAGCTAGTGGAAATAAACCGGAATGGATGATTTTGACTGTGCTTCCAGTATTGCCTCCGGCGCTTCGTCCTGTAGTTCAGCTGGATGGCGGTCGCTTTGTTATCAGTGATGTTAACGACCTCTATCGCCGTATCATTAATCGCAATAATCGTCTCCGGCGTCTCATAGCATTAGGTGCGCCAGAGGTTATTATCCGTAATGAAAAGCGAATGCTACAGGAAGCCGTCGATGCTCTTATTGATAATGGGTGGAGAGGACGTCCGGTCACTACTGGAACCAAGCATGTACTGAAATCTCTATCGGCTATGCTGAAAGGGAAACAAGGTCGGTTTCGTCAGAATCTTTTAGGAAAGAGGGTGGATTATAGTGGACGGTCAGTAATCGTTGTTGGTCCCAATCTCAAGCTTCACCAATGTGGATTGCCAAGACGCATGGCTTTAGAGCTATTTAAACCTTTTGTGATGAATAGGCTTATTGAGTTGGGCTATGCTAATAACTTAAAGATCGCTCGAGCCTTGGTGGAAAGGGGTAATCCAGAAGTCTGGGATTTGCTCAACGAAGTAGTCAAAGGGCGTCCAGTGTTACTCAATCGTGCTCCTACACTACATCGGTTGAGCATCCAGGCTTTCGAACCGGTGTTAATTGATGGTGATGCCATTCAAATTCACCCTTTGGTTTGTGCTGCCTTTAACGCTGATTTTGATGGTGACCAAATGGCAGTCCATATTCCTCTATCTAAAGCAGCGGTGGAAGAATCCAGGAAATTTATGCTCAGTACTTTCAATATGCTATCGCCAAGTTGTGGTGAGCCGATAACAGTGCCCAGTTTAGATATAGTCTTCGGGTGCTATTATCTCACTATGGTTAAGCCTGGGGCTAAAGGAACTGGAAAACTGTTCAGTAGTTTTGAGGAGGCCGAGCTTGTTCACGAGTGGGGTCTTATTGAGCTTGGTGCCCAGATTACAGTACAAGATGAGCAGTCAGGAAGAATAGAGACCACCGTGGGAAGGATTTTATTTAATGAGGTTTTGCCTCTAGAGCTTCGTGCTTATGATAAAACGATGGACAAAGCATCCTTAAAATCATTGGTGTCTGATTGTATTCACTTGCTGGGTGAAGGGGCTACAGCTTCTATCCTTGATGATATCAAACGATTGGGGTTTTACTACGCTACAAAGTCAGGTATTTCTATTGCAATAGACGATATCAGTGAGCCCTCTGATAAGAATAAGCTTCTCAAAGAGGCTGAGGAGCAAATTGCTCTTGTGGAGGAACAATTCAATCAGGGATTGATTACTGAAGATGAGCGTTATGAAAATGCTGTTCAGACATGGATGAAAACCACTTATGAGATTACTGACCGTGTAGCGCAATCCTTAGACCCTCTTGGAGGAATCTACATGATGGCTCACTCAGGAGCGAGGGGGAATATCTCTCAGATAGCACAGATGGCAGGAATACGTGGGTTAATGGCCGACCCATCGGGAAGGATAATAGACTTTCCCATTAAGTCCAGTTTTCGTGACGGCTTATCAGCTATGGAATACTTTATCTCCACTCATGGTGCTCGTAAAGGATTAGCAGATACTGCCTTGAGAACGTCGGACAGTGGTTACCTTACTAGACGTCTTGTAGATATAGCTCAGGACGTCATTATAACTAAAGAGGATTGTGGTACCACTGAAGGGGTTTGGATATCGAAGGGAGTTGAAGAAGAATACTTGCCTCCATTTAGGGAACGGATTATTGGTTATCTTGCTGCAAGTAGGATCGTTGAGCCTGGCACAGGGAGGGTTATCGTTGACCACAATGAGGAAATTGATGAAGAGAAAGCTAAGGAGATCATTGAGGCTGATATTACTCAGGTATACGTAAGGTCTCCTCTTAGTTGCCATTCTCGGTTTGGCGTTTGTCAAAGGTGTTATGGTAGAGACTTAGCGAAAAGGAAGCTGGTAGAGCTTAACACTGCTGTAGGTATTGTTGCTGCTCAGAGCATTGGCGAACCAGGCACCCAGCTTACCCTGCGAACTTTCCATACCGGGGGTGTGGTAGGTACTGATATTACCAGTGGGTTGCCTCGCGTGGAGGAACTTCTTGAAGCGAGGTTGCCAAAACGTAGTGCTATCGTCTCTGAGATCGATGGTGTTGCTGAAGTGGTTGCCGGTGAAGAAGGGAACGTGATTAGAGTAGTTAGTTCAGAGCTTTATCAGGACGAATATCTACTTCTACCCGAAGCGAAATTAGCTGTGGAAGAGGGGCAGCTGGTTGATGCTGGTACTGTACTCTTTCATCCTGAAGTATCCTCGAGTGAAGCTGGGGGGAAATTGGCGGTAGTGAAATCAGAGGCTATAGTAGCAAAAGCTGCGGGACAAGTCGTGATTGAGAATGAGCGTCTTTACATCAGACGGAGGGAGAGGGAGGAAAAGGAGTATTTTGCACCACCTGACTTACGTTTGCTTGTTAAATCTGGTGATGAGGTGAAAGCAGGTGAACGGCTTACCGAGGGAACCGCTGATCCCCATAGCGTCTTGCGGGTTATGGGCAAGGAAGCAGTCCAGCATTATTTGATAAATGAAGTACAAAAGGTATATCGCTCCCAAGGAGTGAATATACATGATAAGCACATTGCCATTATTGTCCGTCAGATGTTAAGCAAAGTCAGGGTTACGTCTAGTGGAAATACAGAGCTGTTGCCTGAGGAGTTGATTGACCGATCTAATTATGAAGAGGTGAATGCAAAAGTACTGGCTGAAGGTGGTGAGCCAGCGATAGCAGACGCAGTTCTTTTGGGAATGACCAGAGTTAGCTTGCATAAAGATAGCTGGTTAGCTGCCGCTTCTTTCCAGGAGACGGATCATGTCCTTCGCGATGCAGCGATCGCAGGGGCGGTAGATAGGCTTCGTGGTTTAAAGGAAAATGTTATTCTTGGTAGAGTTATCCCAGCTGGGGCGTTAGGTGCCCAACAAGACCTAGTTGGCTTGCAACTAGGCACTCAGGCTTCGTCCGATGAGGAGGGAAATGAAGAATGAGGCCAGTTTCAGGCAAGCAGGTCTCTGAGGATGTACCCATTGATTTAGCTCTTCGCCCCAAGCATCTTAGTGAATTTGTTGGTCAACAGGAAGTTAAAGAGAATCTAGGCATAGCCATTGCAGCGGCACAAAAAAGGGGCGACCCTTTAGACCATATTCTTTTCTGTGGTCCTCCCGGACTGGGCAAAACCACGCTGGCTCACATTATCGCTGTTGAGATGGGAGTTAACATCAAAGTAAGCTCGGGACCAGCCATAGAGCGTCCTGGGGACCTGGCGGCTATTGTTACTAGCTTGCGGAGCAGCGATATTCTTTTTATTGATGAAATTCACCGCCTTAGCCATTTAGTGGAGGAAAAGCTTTACCCGGCAATGGAAGAGTTTGTTTTTGATATTTTTTTGGGCAAAGGTCCGGCAGCCAGAAGCTTACGGTTGAAGCTACCTCGTTTTACCTTAATTGGGGCTACAACGCGTTCTGCCTTGTTGAGCCCTCCGCTTCGTGACAGATTTGGAGCCACGTACCATCTTGATTTCTATGATGAATTAGCTATAAACCTGATCCTAAAACGCAGTGCTGCTTTTCTGAAGGTATCTGCTATGGAGGAAGGGTTGGAACAGATTGCTCAGCGTGCTCGAGGGACTCCCAGGGTAGCTAACCGCCTATTGAAAAGAGTGCGAGACTATGCTCAAGTCATGGCTGATGGGGTGGTAACCAAGGAAATAGCTCTTGAGGGGCTTTCAAAGCTTAAAGTGGATTCCATAGGCTTGGATGACGTAGATTGCAAAGTATTACGTACCATTATTGATAAGTTTGGTGGTGGTCCTGTGGGTTTGGAGACTATCGCTGCTTCTATTAACGAAGATGCCGATACGATTATGGATGTTTATGAGCCTTACCTTCTCCAGTTAGGCTTCTTAGCCCGTACTCCCCGGGGCAGGGTGGTTACTAAATCTGCTTATGAGCATCTAGGATTATCTTATCCTGAAACTTTTCAAGCACAAACAAGTTTGTGGAATCAAACCTAGCCGCTGAGGCAAGGTCACCTCTAGAACTGAACTAACGAACTTAACTCAGCGTAGTTCTGGCTTCAACTGTATCCACGCTGGTAGGACTAGGATGAGAAGGGAAAGGATTAAAATACTCCCAGCACCCAGGCCAATGCTTTCGCGATTTACAAAGGTTACTGCAAGCAATATCAGGCTTGCTGGAATCAGCAGAGCGACTGCTTTTTGCCACCGTTGTTTTACCCGCACGAAGGCAATGGTTGCCACAGCCAAGGTGAAGAAACTAAGCGCTAACCACAGTGTGTTCGCCTGAAGCTGCGTGCTACTGGGTAAAAATTGCCCTCCAGTGCTTGAGGAAGTCAGCCACATAAATACCACGAGAATGGGAATAAGCATAAGCAATACATAAAGCCAGTCTCGATTTGTCGTTTGCCGTACTATATAGGCAACAATAAACAAAACTAATGGGATATACACCAGTGCTGCTAACCAGGTCCAACCTTGGGGCAAATAGATTAAAAGAATACCGGTAACCATTACTGGTAGTAGATAGTATCCCAGCCAGGGGAAGAGCCACAGTGGCTGGTTATGCCGCCAACCATAGATGACTGCACAAGTTGTTGCTATTAATACCAGTAACAGGCAAGTAGTGTTCTGCCAGTAGTAGGAGGCAAAGAGCATGGCTACCAAAAAATGTGGTAAGGCGGTAAAAAAAGCATCCTGCCAGCTCCCTTGGTTATGTACTTCACATATTTCTTGCGCTATCAATTGAGCTGAGCCGAACTTGTCGGTGGCGAGTCTTAATGCCTCTTCTTCGTTGAGCCCGCCTTCTTTCAGCTCTTGGCTAGCATCTTCAAGGTGGGTAGAAATCTCTCGGATGGCCTCATCTTTAACTGCAGAATCAATCTTCAGATAGTTCTTGAGGTTCTCTAGGTAATTAGCTAATTTGTCTGCCACGGCTATACTAGCTTGTTCTTGGTTGTACAACTGCGCTAATCGCAGTAGCGAAATCCTCCCACACACTCAATTTTTGGGATAATACGCGGCGTCCCTTCCCCGTTATATGGTAATAGCGCCTTTCTTGCCCAGCGGGTGACTTTTCCCAGTCGCCCTTGATAAGCTTTTCTTTCTCCAGTCGGTGTAGTGCTGGATAGAGAGTTCCTTCCTTGAAATGAAAATACCCGTTGCTACGCCTATCCAGTTCCTTTATGAGCTGGTAACCGTACATAGATTGGGAATTAATCAGGCAAAGAAGCAAACACTCGGTGTTGCCTTTGAGTAACTCACGTTTGTAATCCATCATCATCCCTCGTTTTCATAATCCTTGGTATTCACCATACCATTGAGGAAAGCCTTTGTCAATCCTCTCTACGCTCTCCTTGATCTAGTTCAAATAGGGATAGTCCTTACCGAGCGGTGGGCGATGTGCTACACTTCTAGCAAATTAATTACCGTTGGAGGCGAATTGAAGGAAGTAATTATAGCCAGTG
>DAOUSX010000040.1 GCA_030627025.1 Dehalococcoidia bacterium | reverse complement strand
TGTAACATGGCAGAAGAAAAGAAAAGACCCCTCACCCGCAAAGATGTGCTCAGTCTGATAGAGGAAAACGGTGGAAAAGCCGAAGGTCTTGACCTTTCAGGACAGACTTTTGTGGAGGCGATAGACCTTTCGGACTTAGACCTTCGCGGGATTATCCTTAAGGATGCAAGGTTTCCTACGCACTTTGAGGGTGGCCAACTGGTGGGAGCTAAATTTGACGGGTCTAACCTTAATGGAGCCGACCTTCGTAGCATTAACCTTCAATATGCTCAGTTTAGAATGCTCAACAACCAACCCACATATTTACAAGCTGCTGACCTGAGAGGTTCACTCTTGTTAAATACTAATTTTCAAGGTGCAGACCTTACAGGCGCGAAATTTGGAGATCTAGCAAAAGCAGGAGGATATCCGGCAGCAATGTTGGATGATACTGACCTGCGGGGTGCAAAGCTATTTCGTGCAAACTTTAAGGGCTGCTATTTTTACGGCACTAAACTTGAGGGGGCCTTTATTCGTGGTGCTGATATTTTTGACGCTCATTTGGAGGAAGCTGATTGGGGCAGCTATAAAATTGGGGAGGAGAAAGGCGGTGACTTTTACTCAGCAATACACTATTATCGGCGACTTAAAACATGGTATACCAATGCAGGCATGTATGATATAGCGGCGGAGTTCTACTATCGTGAGATGGAGGCAAAGAGAAAATTTGCTCAAGGAGAAATTCACGAACAGTTTAAAAAATCTAAAGGTTGGAAACTTTTACATTTTCTCTTTAAGGAAAAGGATTTTGGAGATTGGGCCCGGCTCTGGATATATAGACTCACTTGCGGGTATGGTGAGAGGCCTTGGCAAGTGTTCCTTATCGCTGCTATCATCATTTTCGGGCTGGCTGGGTTATACACCGCTTTTGGCTCGTTCAGTTCTCGCACATTCCCAAATTGCCTTTATTATAGCGCTGTCTCCTTTACTGCTTTGGGCTATGGGAGATGGGCTCCTCAGCCTTCGGGCTGGGCTCAGGGGATGGGAGCGGCCGAAGCCTTCGTAGGAGTTTCCATGATAGCACTGTTCTTGGTAACGTTTACTAGAAAAATGACAAGATAATTAGAAGGAAATAGAAATGCGGTTTTCTAAACTTTTTGGCAAAACTTCACGGGAAGCGCCTGCGGAGGCAGAAAGCGCAAGCCATCAATTGCTGCTCCGAGCCGGCATGATTGCCCAGATAGCTGCTGGAATTTATTCCTACTTGCCTTCAGGCTGGCGAGTGCTCAGGAAAATAGAAAACATAATCAGGGAGGAGATGGATAAAGCTGGGGGGCAGGAATTGATGCTTCCTGTACTGCAGCCGTTCGAACTCTGGCAGCAATCAGGGCGATATGTTTCCTTCGGACAAACTATGTTTACGGTGACCGACCGCAAGGAACACAAGCTAGCTTTGGGCCCTACCCATGAGGAGGTTATCGCTGACCTCGCCCATAGGTATGTACAAAGCTACCGTGACCTCCCCCTCCTCGTTTATCAAATACAAACAAAGTTTCGTGATGAACCCCGCCCTCGCGGTGGGCTGCTGCGAGTACGCGAATTTATTATGAAAGACCTTTACAGCTTCGATGTCGATGAAGCTGCGCTTGATGAAAACTATCGCAAAATGAGCCAGGCTTACCAGAATATCTATGCCCGCTGCGGTCTGCCAACTTCAATTGTGGAAGCCGATAGCGGCGCCATAGGCGGCAAGGAATCCCATGAATTTATGGTTATCGCTGAAACGGGCGAAGATGAAATGGTTTTCTGCCCCCACTGTGGCTACTCCGCTAATGTGGAAAAGGCTCAAATCTCCAAAGCAATAAAAAAAGATGTCATTGCGAGCGAAGCGAAGCAACCTCTCCCCTTAGAGGAAATAGCCACACCGGAGCAAAAAACAATCGAAGAGGTAGCTGACTTCCTTGGAGTCCCGCCGGAGCAAACGCTCAAAGCGGTGTTTTATATCGCTGATGGGAAACTCATCTTCGTGGTTATTCGAGGCGACCTCGAGGTAAACGAAACAAAGCTGAGAAACACCCTGAAGTGCACTGAGCTTCGCCTTGCTACCGAAGATGAAGTGCAACAGACTGGCATAGTCGTTGGCTTCGCTTCACCCATAGGTATAAAAGGAACTAAAGTCATTGCTGACGATTCCATAACCATGGGCTCTAATTTCATCACCGGTGCTAACAGGCAAGGATATCATTTCAAAAACGCTAACTATCCCAGAGACTTCCAGGTTGACATCACTGCTGACATCGCCTTAGCCCACCATGGTGATAGCTGTCCTAAATGTGACAGTAACCTATCCTCAACACGAGGCATTGAGGTAGGACATATATTCAAATTAGGCACCTTCATCAGTGAGAAACTAGGAGCTTCCTTCCTTGACCAGGATGGTGTGTCTCGACCCGCCGTAATGGGATGCTATGGCATCGGTTTGGGGAGGCTGCTTGCAGCGATAGTGGAACAAAGCCACGATGACAAAGGAATTATCTGGCCGCTCTCGGTAGCCCCTTACCAGGTTTACCTTTGCCTACTCCACCTGGATAGTCCTGAGGTTGCCTCTGCTGCTGAAAAAGTCTACCAAGAGCTGGAAGATGCCGGCATAGAGGTGCTATTCGATGACCGTGATGAATCACCAGGGGTAAAGTTCAACGATGCCGACTTACTGGGAATACCACTGCGTTTGACCCTTTCACCACGCACCTTGCAAAACCAGAGCATCGAAGCCAAGTGGCGCACCGAGAAGGAAACACAGCTGTTACCTTTGGAGAATGTGTCTGCAAAGGTCAATAAGCTGTTAAGGGAAAAATTAGCCCGATAATTCTGAGGCGCGGCAGCCAAGACCTGGCTTGCTAAGTTTTACTTTGAAAACTTGTAATCGGTTATGCCTTTGGTATATACTAATAATATATATTAACAGGGAGGAAAATATGACTAAGGTAAAGCAGAAGGTGATTAAGTTCCCTTTAGAAGTAATTGGGGAATTGGACAGATTAGTTCAGCCCGGGAAGCGAACCGAGTTTGTAGTGGAGGCAACGAAGGAGAAGCTGGAAAGGGTTAAACTTGGTGAGGCTCTGGCTAAAACGGCGGGCAGCCTTAAGTCTGAGGACTATCCTGAGTTTGCCACCAGTGAAGATGTGGCTAAATGGGTGAGGGAATTGCGACAGCGTGACTTTTCCCGCGATAGAGCAGAATGACCGACTATCTCCTGGATACTACCGAAACCATAGATTATGGACGTGGACATCCCCCTACTGTGACTCTGCTCAACAATCTCTACGAACAAGGAAACTCCTTGGGCTGCTGCGATGTGGTTATTGCTGAGGTCTACGCAGGTGTAAAACAGAAGGATAGAGGTAACATTGAAGACTTGGTGGAGGCTCTTCGTTTTTATCCTGCTGATAAGGAAATAGCCAGGATGGCTGGTCAATATATTAACGATTTCAGCCAGCAAGGTATTCGGTTAACAGTGGCTGATGCACTTATCGCTGCTGTGGCTATTAGCTACCGGTTGGTAATAATCACCAAGAACCAAAAGCATTATCCCATGCCGGAAATTAAGCTTTATCAGTTCTGAGGCAAACGAGTCTCTCCTCACAATATGGGATAAGCGGCACGATTATCATCATTTAAACTCTAATGTAGCGACTGATCGCCAAGCGCTGGAAGAACTGGCAAGAGAAAAGGTTCAGCTTCTTGTTGAGGTAGAGAGGGAGATATTTCGCTTCACGGTTGTTGATGGCAAGATAAGCCCAGAACAGCCGAAGTATTGGAAGGCGAATGGCGATAAAGTACAAGTATTTCTTCGGCTTGAGCCGTAATCACACAGACGGCAACTAACACGGCCACAATTGGTTGGCAAGGAAACAAAGTTACTGCCCCTGAAAACCTAGCTGCAGAGATCAATAATCTGCTAAGGGAAAAATCAGCTTCTTAAAATACTCCCTAACTCCTGATTTAGCTTATCCAGCATATTTTGCTGGACCTGGTTGACCTCATCATCGGTCAAAGTACGGTCGGGCGATTGATACACAACCCTTATGGCAAAGGATTTCTTGCCTTGAGGTATTTGTTCACCAGTATAAAGGTCGAATAAGGTAACTTCGGTTACCAGGGGAAAGCTCCTGATTATGCTTTCCACCTGTTGATAGCTTGTTCCCTCATCCACTATTAAAGCGATATCTCTGGACACACCAGGGAATCGGTGAATAGGAGTATATTCCCTCTGACCGATTGGCTTGCTAAGCAGCTTCTCCATATCAATTTCGATAAGGCAAACAACACCATCAAGCTCAAAAGCCTGCGCCATCTTGGGATGCAAAACGCCCAAGACGCCTATCCTGTCACCTTCGCTGATTATCTCGGCGCTCTCAGCCGGCGACAAATTCTGGTCACTGCCAGGTTTAAATTCTGCGGCTATCCTTAACCCTTGCAACAGATTTTCCGCTACCCCTTTAGCGTCGAAGAAATCAAATTCGCCTTTTTCACCCCTCCACGATAAGCTCGCTTTCGGACCACTAAGCAGGGCACACAACATTTCTTTCTCCCAAGGTAGCTCATTTTCAGCACGAGGAGATTGCTTCGTCGCTTGCGCTCCTCGCAATGACGGTGAAGAGGGGGTCGCAATGACCGGCTGCGGCAGAAATACTTTGCCGATTTCAAATAGCCTTATGCTTCCCGACTCTACCTTCTGATTAGTTGCCAGTGCAGCCAGCAAACCAGCGCGCAAATTAGGTCGCAGGTATTCCTGCTCCTTTGTCATCGGATTAGCCACTTTCAAAGCCCCAGGTTCCAGCTCAATCGAAAGCTTCCTCAACTTCTCTAAACTGGTTAGGGAATAGGTCAATACCTCCTGGAAGCCAAGACCAACCATAATTCCTCGTATTTTCTCCCTTAGTTCAAGCCTTGGGGCTACTTCTTGCTCCGGCAAAGAAGCGCTAAGTCTAGTGGCTGGAATTTTGTCATAGCCAATGATGCGAACCGCTTCCTCTACAAGATCAGCAGCACAGTTAATGTCACTGCGCCAGTAAGGACTGAATATCAAAGCTTGTGAAGGCACGCTGGTTTGTCGACATTCGAAGCCCAAGGAAGTTAACACCTTGACTATTTCATCAATATTTACATCCAGACCTGATAATCGTTTCACCTCCTCAGCGGAAATCAATATCCCTTCTGGCTCCAATTTCCCAGGATAGACATCGACTACACCCTTCGCCACCTTGCCATGAGCAAGCTCGTGAAATAACCGGGTAGCCCTCTTCAATGCCACCAAGGGCAATTCTCGGCTCAATCCCTTTTCAAAGCGGAGCGATGCTTCACTTAGAAGCTGAAAATGCCTCGCCCCACGACGGATAGTCGCTTGGTCAAAATTAGCCGATTCAAGCAAAATGGCAGTGGTCTCATCGGTAACTTCACTCTCCCATCCTCCCATAATGCCCGCAATCGCAACAGGCTTTTCCTCATCAGCGATAACCAGAACATTCTCATCGAGAGTTCGCTCCACCTCATCCAGAGTGGTCATTACCTCACCGTTTTTAGCCCGACGAACGATTATCTTATGCCCCTTAAGTTTATGATAATCGAAGGCATGGAGGGGTTGACCATATTCCAGCGTCACATAATTGGTGATATCAACAACATTATTTATGGGACGCATGCCATAACTTCTCAGTCGCTGTTGGAGCCACACAGGCGAGGAGGATATAGTGATTCCAGTGACCAGGCTAGCACAATAGCGAGGGCATAGCTCCGGAGCAGTTATATCAACAGAAATAAGGGAATCTATCGATTGTTCCTCTTCTTGGTAGTCAACCTCGGGTAAATGAACTTCCTCTCCAGTAAGCGCAGCAACTTCCCTGGCAATGCCAATCAAGCACAGACAATCTGGGCGATTAGGGGTTACATCTAAATCAAAAATAGTATCGCCCAGATACTCACCAAGCGGTATGCCTATAGGTGCTTCTGAAGGCAAAACCATTATCCCCTCATGGCTATCGGAAATTCCCAGCTCTTTTTCAGAACAAACCATGCCTTCGGAGAGAATTCCACGAATTTTAGCTGGCTTCAGCGTTAACATCTCCCCGGTATGACCATCTATAAGCTGCGCTCCTACCCGGGCAAAAGGCACCCTCTGACCTACAGCGATATTGGGGGCAGCACAAACCACGGTAAGTTGTTGGGAGCTCAGGTTTACCGTAGCCAGCTTTAACCGCTCAGCATCAGGATGGGGGGTTACCGCCAGCACCTCCCCCACCACGACATTTTCCCAACCACCCACAGTTTGTACCCCCTGGACCTCAATGCCGGCCATCGTTAACCTATCAGCTAGCTCTTGAGGAGTAAGCTTTATATCAACATATTCACTGAGCCATTTAAGCGAAACCTTCATCTTACCTAGAACTGCTTTAAAAACCTGAGGTCATTGGCATAAAAAAGACGAATATCATCAATGCCATAGCGGAGCATAGGCATACGCTCCACCCCCATTCCAAAGGCAAAACCACTATAAGCCTGGGGGTCAATGCCACCACGCCTGAGCACATCAGGATGCACCATGCCAGCACCAAGAATTTCAACCCACCCAGTATAGCCACATATTCGACACCCAGCACCATGGCAAGCTAAACACTCAATAGCTACTTCAGCACCAGGCTCAACAAAGGGGAAATAATCACACCGAAAGCGAACCTTCCTTTCTTCACCAAAAACACAGCGACAAAACTCAAACAATGTGCCTTTCAAATCAGCCATGGTGATATTCTTATCTATCGCCAACCCTTCAACCTGATAAAACATTGATTCATGAGTAGCATCAGTTGCTTCGTATCGGTAACATCGCCCTGGCACCACCACCCTTATCGGTGGCCGTTTCTCCTCCATAAGCCTGATTTGCACCGGTGAAGTGTGAGTGCGTAAAAGTCTCGCTTTCCCACCCCCCACTTCAGCATCCACCCATAATGTCGCAAACATATCCCTTGCCGGATGCTCTTGAGGAATATTCAAAGCTTCAAAATTATAGTAATCCCATTCTACATCAGGACCTTCAACCACTTGAAACCCCATCCTTTTAAAGATATCGCAAATCTCTTCTAGCGTTTGAGTGACGGGGTGAAGCCGACCCACAGAGAGAGGCTGGCCAGGCAAGGTGACATCTAACTTCTTATATTTCAAAGAAGAAGCAATTCGGGCTTCTTCTAAAATCTTTTCCCGTTCAGCGAGACTTGATTCCAGAATATTCTTAACTTCGTTACCTCGAACACCTACCTTTCGCCGCTCCTCCAATGGCAAGGTAGCCAAAGACCTCAGAACTCGGGTTAGCTTGCTTTTCCTCCCCAGGTAACGAACCTTCCATAACTGGAGTTCCTTAGGGTCATTTATCTTTTCCAGCTCTTCAGAAGCTTGCTTTTGAATTTGTTCCAGTTGCTGTAGCACTATTCCGATAAGAGTTTAACTTGCAGCCTTTGTTGAATCCACCAATTTGGCAAAATCTTCAGGGCTTTTAACTGCCATATCCGCCAGCATCTTCCTATTTAGCCCCGTATTCGCCTTTGTCAACAAACTCATAAATTGACTGTATGAAAGCCCTTGGGCACGCGCTGCAGCATTTATGCGAACAATCCACAACCTCCTGAAGTCGCCTTTCCTTTCACGACGATGCCGATAGGCATAATACAAAGAATGGAGCA
>DAOUSX010000136.1 GCA_030627025.1 Dehalococcoidia bacterium | reverse complement strand
TTCTCTGGTCATTGGTGTAAGAATGAATAGTGGTCATCAGCCCATGCGTAATCCCGAAATTTTGATGCAGCACCTTAACTACCGGGGCAATGCAGTTAGTGGTGCAGGAACCATTGGAGATGATGCGATGCTTATTCGGGTCATATTGCTCTTCATTGACGCCGAGGACAATGCTTATATCCTCGCCGCGTGCTGGCGCTGAGATAATCACCTTCTTTGCCCCGCCTTGAAGGTGACTCGCCGCTTTACCAGCCTCAGTGAAAAGCCCCGTTGATTCAATCACAATATCCACCCCAAAATCACGCCACGGAATTCGAGCAGGGTCTCGTTCAGCTATTACCTTTACTTCCCCGCCATCAACTATAATAGAGCCCTCCTGGGCCTCCACCTTGCCCGGATAAACACCATAATTGCTATCATACTTAAAAAGGTGGGCGTTAGTTTTAGCATCGGTGAGGTCATTGACTGCTACCACCTCCAATTCATCGCCACGCCGCTCCTTAATCGCCTTCAGAGTTAATCTGCCAATACGCCCAAAGCCATTGATGCCAATTTTTGTGGTCATTCTTGCCCCCTTTCCATTAGTCCTTAACTAAAAATAAAGAAACACCGTATTTATCAATCTTCCCAATTCTGTCCTGCAAGGCCAGTAACCTGATATGGGCAGCAGTTTCACGCACAGCAAGTCTCTTGTCCCAAATTCCTAAATCCTCAAAGGCAACGCCACCGGCCTCAACCTTCCAGGGAATCTCTGTAGCTACCTGATAAATTGTCTTTAAATCGCCATTTAGAGCATTTATGATGTCCATGTTCCTTTGCTCTCGATGGCGAACTATGTCCTCTATCCTGAGCTTTAGACCATTGAACACTGGCCCATGCCCTGGAAAAACAAAATTTGTGCTGCGGTTTTGCACCTTTTTCAGGGAATCCAGGTAATCACCCAGTGGATTATCACCCGATTGGGGATGAAGACCTACATGAGGGAAACTATTATGCAAGACGAGGTCTCCACAAAATAGCAAGCCCTTCGTTGGCTCACGAAGACAAATATGTCCTGGCGAGTGCCCTGGAGTATACAGCACCTCAAAATTGAATGCGCCATTGGAAATCTCATCGCCTTCATCCAGAACAACTTCAGGCAATTCAGGAGAAACAAACTCTCGCAGCCACAGTGAAGCTTTTGCAAAGCCAGACAACTCTCCTATGGGAACACCATAGCTAGCAAGCTCCACTTCTACTTTCCTGAGAAGTTCCTCAAAGTTCACATATCTTAGATTGATAAGCTCCCCCTCAAGCTTATGCATAGCTATCTTAGCTCCACAAAGTTCCTTCACCTTGCCTGCCAGCCCATAGTGGTCCGGGTGAATATGCGTGACGACTATTTGCTGAATATCACTCAACTTAAGCCTGTCCCATTCCAGCCCCCTGATAAAAGCCATGAGACCATCAGGACTATCCCAACCAGTGTCGACCAATATGCTGCCCTCACTGCCCTCAACAACATATACATTGGTATCCCCCGATATACCCTCAGGGAAGGGGATTTTCAGTTGATGAACGCCGGCAACTATTTCCACGATTTCATTTTCTCCAGGTTGTAAAAGGCTTGCTTACCTAGGTAGCGAGCACTTTCCCCAAGCTCTTCTTCTATCTTAAGGAGACGATTATACTTAGCCAACCTCTCGCCGCGGCAAGGAGCACCAGACTTAATGAATCCCGCCTGAGTGGCTACCGCCAAATCAGCTATGGTGGTATCCTCAGTCTCACCGGAACGGTGGCTGACTACAGTTGTCCATCCCGCTTTTTGTGCCCTTTCAATAACGGCAAGAGCCTCGCTAAGCGTGCCTATTTGATTCGGCTTGATAAGGATTGAGTTAGAGGCTTTATCAGTAATTCCTCTTTCAAGACGTTCCATATTGGTCACATAAAGGTCGTCACCAACAAGCTGAATCTCTTTACCTAATTTAGCCATAAGCAATATCCATCCTGCCCAATCATCCTCCCCCAAACCATCTTCAATGCTAATAACAGGATAATCGGATACTAACCTGGCATAGTAATCTACCATCTCCACCGAAGTAAGAGTAATCTCCTCACGGGATAAAACATACTTGCCATTCTGGTAAAAGCTGCTCGCCGCGGGATCAAGGGCGAGAAATAAATCCTCTCCAGCTTTATAGCCCGCCAGGTCAATAGCAGCCAGTATCACTTCCAACGCCTCCTTACTAGAAGAAAGCTGTGGGGCAAAACCACCCTCGTCGCCTATGTTGGTGTTCAAACCCTTATCTTTAAGGACTTTCCCTAAGGAGTGATACACTTCACTGCCCATTTGCATAGCTTTGCCAAAATTAGCAGCACCGACAGGCACGATCATAAACTCCTGGAAATCGGTGGAGCCCAGGGCATGTTTGCCACCATTCAAGATATTCAGCATCGGAACAGGCAATAGGCAGGCTTTTGCCCCACTCAAATAACGATAAAGTGGTAGTCCCAAAAAATTGGCGCCTGCATTGGCTATTGCTACAGATACTCCCAGCATGGCGTTAGCGCCAAGACGAGATTTGTTAGCTGTGCCATCAAGCTCAATTAGCTTCTGGTCTATAGCTGTTTGTTCCAATGCAGACATGTCAGTTATCTCTGGGGCAATCTCATTATTAACATGGTCTACGGCCTTTAAGACGCCAAGCCCGTTATACCTGCTGTTATCACCATCCCGAAGCTCAACAGCCTCGTACTTGCCTGTGCTCGCCCCTGAAGGAACAGAAGCCACGCCAACAACACCATCAATTAATGTTACCTCTACCTCGATAGTGGGATTGCCCCGAGAATCGAGAATCTCCCTGGCTTCAATGCTCTCAATACTTGCCATTTCCAAATGCATTTTGAACTCAACTAGCCCACATCATTGCCAGCCCCCATTGTGTCATTGCCAGCCCCATCGCGTCATTGCCAGCCCCCATTGTGTCATTGCCAGCCCCCATTGTGTCATTGCCAGCCCCCATTGTGTCATTGCGAGCGAAGCGAAGCAATCCCGTGACCTTCATGCTTCCTGGCCAGAGAAATAGCCTTATCCACCGCCTCTCCAGCATTACCAACCCTGATTATGGCATCGACCTCTTTACCATTCCGAGATAGTGACCAGGTATTCAATCCAATAACTGGTATGCCACTCTTCAAGGCGTAGGCAATCTCGCTGAGCGTTCCATAGTTGCCCCCAATAGCGATGACTGCCTGGGCTGACTTGACCACCGCCATATTTCTGGCATAGCCGACCCCGGTAGCTATGGGAATGTCCACCCATTGGTTAGCCATACTGATATCCTCACCGGGCAAAACGCCAATAGTCATGCCGCCTTTTGACCTGGCTCCACGACAAACTGCCTCCATAACGCCCCCCAACCCACCGCATACTATGGTAGCACCCTGTTGGGCTAAACGTTCACCAACGGCTTCGGCTAATTTAGCTTCTTCCGCTGAACAGGACGAATCTCCAATAACAGCAATTACCATTTGTGCCTCAAGCGATATATTATCAGCTACAGCCCTAAAATAAAATCTCTGCAGGTATAATTCAACACAAGGCCTATCGTCATTGCCAGCCCTTCACTTTCTGTCATTCTGAGCCGCTTCTACCGTCATTGCGAGCCCTTCATTTTCTGTCATTCTGAGCCGAAGCTCTGAGCGAAGCGAAGAGGCAGCGAAGAATCTCATAGCGCTCAGGCCAGGCTCCGCGTGACAATCCCTTAGAGATTGCTTCGTCGCCCTCCGTTAGCTAACGGATGACGGGCTCCTCGCAATGACAAAAGGAGTGTCATTCTGAAGGAGCCTTTCGCTTCTTGTCATTCTGAACGTCCCTTTTACCGTCATTGCGAGCCACCCTTACTGTCATTGCGAGCCGAAGGCGAAGCAATCTCAAGTCCCCCCGGCCTAATTGAACTTGTCCATTGCTGCCTGGATGCCCTGGGTAAGGAAACAGTCGATTGCCTCAGCCGCGGTGGTGATAGCCGACCTGATTACTTCCTCCTCTTGCGGAGTAAGA
>DAOUSX010000199.1 GCA_030627025.1 Dehalococcoidia bacterium | reverse complement strand
TCTTGGCTTCCAGCTTTCGGAGAGTGTCGGAGATTTGACTCGCACTGGTAAACTTGGTCTTGCCGGGATGCAGGAACGGGCGCAATTGCTCGGTGGGAGCTTATCAATACAATCTGAACCAGGCAAGGGCACCACTATACTAGTCAAGACACCGGTATAAGCTGCTTTGTGATATGAAAATACATGCATTGCATCAATGGGACGTGAGCCATGGCCAGGCTAAGGCGTTGCAGGTCAGCCTGGCCAAAAAGGTAGTGACTGAGGATGAAGGCATTAATCCTCACCTGATTGCTGGTGTCGATATATCCTCTCCTGATTCCCGTGATATAGCTCGGGGCGCGGTAGTGGTGTTGAATTACCCTGAACTCAATTTGGTGGAAGTGAAGACTGTGGAGAGAAAGGTCGCCTTTCCTTATATACCGGGATTGTTGTCCTTTCGGGAAGCTCCTTTAATATTAGCTGCTTGTGAAGAATTATCCAGCGTTCCCGACCTGGTTCTGGTCGATGGTCAGGGGATTGCCCATCCCCGGCGTTTTGGGCTTGCAGCGCATTTGGGGCTTTCCCTCGATGTGCCCACCATAGGTTGTGCTAAATCTAGACTTTGTGGTGCTCATAAGCCTGTGGGCGAAAAGGTTGGCTCTTATGCCGAACTGGTTTATAATGATCAAGTCATCGGGGCTGCTTTAAGAACCAAGCTTGGAACGAAACCGATATATGTTTCCATAGGTCATAAGATTAGCCTTAACTCAGCGATAAAGTGGGTGCTTAACTGCTGTCGCGGCTATCGTCTTTGTGAGCCAACAAGGTTAGCTCACCTTGCCGCTGGAGGCAACTTGAGGATAGAATCAGGTGAGCAAGGGAAGTTATTTGATTAACATTAGGGAGGAACAATGGAAGAACAGAAAGGGAAATTGGATGCTTTGCTTCGACAAATCTCACAAATAATGGAGCATCTTTGACATCCCTGGCAAAGAAAGCGAAGTTGCTCGGATAGAGCGGGAATCGGCAAGTCCTGATTTCTGGAGTGACTCGGCCAGGGCGCGAGCCGTAATGCGGAGGCTGGGAGCGAGGAAGAATCTAATTCGCCCATGGCGTGAGTTAGAAAAGAAGGCTTCTGACCTTTATGAACTGGTTTGTCTCGCTGAAGAGGAAGGTGACTCTTCGCTAAGTGAAGAGATAAACACGGGGGTGAAGGGAGTAACTTCGCAATTTGAGCAGCTGGAAAATCAACTGATTTTAAGTGGCGAGTATGATGCTCACAGTGCCTTGGTTGCCATTCATGCTGGTGCTGGCGGTACTGAGTCGCAGGATTGGGCAAGTATGTTGCTCAGAATGTATTTGAGGTGGGCGGAAAAGCATAATTACCACGGTGAGACACTGGATATTTCCCCTGGCGACGAAGCAGGGATTAAAAGCGCTATGTTGGGAATCAAAGGAGACTACGCTTATGGGTATCTCAAGTGTGAGCACGGGGTTCACAGGTTGGTTCGACTTTCTCCCTTTGATGCTGACCATGCTCGGCATACCTCTTTTGTATTGGTGGAAGTTCTCCCTGAGGCTGAAAAGGAAGTGGATTTAC
The DNA here is from genome assembly GCA_030627025.1 of Dehalococcoidia bacterium. Lineage (GTDB taxonomy): Bacteria > Chloroflexota > Dehalococcoidia > GIF9 > AB-539-J10 > CG2-30-46-19. Next base: position 1,230 of record DAOUSX010000199.1, on the reverse strand, counting down.
AGATAAATCCTGAGGATTTGAAGGTGGAGACTTTCAGGTCAAGCGGTCCTGGCGGGCAGCATATGCAAAAGATGAGCAGCGCTGTCAGGGTAACTCACCTGCCCACTGGATTGACCGCGGTTTGCCAGAGTCAGCGCTCCCAGCATCAAAATAAAGAAAGTGCGTTGAGAATCCTTTACACTCGCCTTCTGGAGGCGGAGCGTGTGAGAAAAGAGGAGGAGAAATTAAAGCTCAAAGGTGAGCGCATTGAGGCTGGATGGGGGAATCAGATTCGAAGCTATGTCCTTCATCCTTACAAAATGGTGAAAGACCATCGCACCGGTTTCGAGGTTAGCAATGCTGAAGCAGTGCTCGATGGAGAGCTGGATGAGTTTATCAATGCTTACCTTCGCTCTAAAGTAGGGAAGAGAAGTGACTAAATATGTGTTTGGCAAGGGCTCAGAGTGACAGTTTATCAACAATAGAGGCTGTTATGATTAAGCGTATTGGCTCGGTAATTTTGCTGCTGCTCCTGCTGCTGTTATTGGTAGTTTTTCCTCCAGTCAAAGCTGAAAACAATATTTCCGTCCTGGATAGCAGCGTAACCATAGATTTTCCTTACTCCCTTGCGTTTAATCTTGAGGCGGAAAGTCCTGCTAATATTGTTGATGCGCGGCTTCATTATCAGGTTGACAGGATGAATTATGCTCAGGTTGTTAGTGAGGGCTGGGCTGAGTTCACTCCGGCAACGAGGGTAGAGGCTAGCTGGGTGTGGGACATGAGGAAGGCAAGCCTGCCTCCTGGAGCTCAAGTAACATACTGGTGGACTATCAAGGATGCTAACGGTGATGAGTTTGAAACATTGCCCGCCATAGTTCGCTTTGACGATAGTCATCATCAGTGGCAAAGCTTGACCGGCGGTAACATAACTTTGTTTTGGTATGAAGGCGACGATTCCTTTGCCTGGGAGCTAATGGATGCCTGTCAGGAAGGACTTGCCAGATTAACACAGGAATTTGGTGCTTATCCTGAGAGGGCTATCACTATTTACGTTTATGCCTCATCATGGGAGTTGCAGGGAGCGATGATCTTCCCACAGGAATGGACGGGAGGTATTGCCTTTACTGAATTTGGCATCATCGCCATTGGTATTTCACCCGATAGCATTGATTGGGGGAAGGAAGCTTTGGTTCATGAGCTCACTCATTTAGTTGTTCATCAACTAGTTTTCAGCCCTTATGGTTCGTTACC
>DAOUSX010000088.1 GCA_030627025.1 Dehalococcoidia bacterium | reverse complement strand
TTTCTATCAACCCAATTTTGTTTTAGCTGATACCCAGGCTCTGGCTACTTTACCTGAACATGAATTGACTTCAGGCTGGGCTGAAGTCGTTAAATACGGGCTGATACTGGATAAAGGATTCTTCGAATTTCTGGAATCTAATGCAGGCAGGTTGATAAAGCTGGAGCAGGATGTAGTTAACAAAACGATTATACGTAGCGCAAGCCTGAAAGCACAGGTTGTCAGCCATGATGAGAAGGAAAGGGGACAACGCATTATCCTGAATTATGGACATACTGTTGCCCATGGATTGGAAGCTGCTACTCAATACAGTCACTTCCTACACGGTGAGGCAGTGGCTATTGGCATGATGGGAGCAGCTAAACTTAGCCAGAGATTGGGCATTTTATCTCCCAATGTAACTAAGCGGCAGCAATCCCTGTTGCAGAAATTTGGTTTGCCCACTACTTTTTCCGGTACAAGTTTGGCTGAAATAGCTAAGGCTATGGAGGTGGACAAGAAAACGAGGGCAAAGGAAATTCGCTGGGTTCTTCTGGAAGATATAGGTAAGACAGCGATTCGTGCCGATGTGCCACAGCAGGATGTCCTGGCTGTCCTTGGAGAACTGTCTCAACGATGAATTCGGTTGTTGCCAGCAAGGCAAAACCTGTCCGGAGTTACATTGAGGTGTTGAAGCCCCGGGAATCGGGGTTGCATTTTCTCATGGGCGCTATCGCTGCGCTGATCGCTTCGGGAGGCATTATCGCTGCTGGAGGCGCCTTCCCTTTTCGGGAATTCATTCTGGCCGCAATCGCTATCGCCTGTGGCGTTCCCGGGTGTAATGGGCTTACCAACTATCTCGACCGTGATATCGATGCCAGGATGCGCCGGACCTGCCTTAGAGCCTTGCCATCAAAGCGTATTTACCCCCCAGAAAAATCGCTCCCGTTGATTATCGCCTTGATAGTTATCGGGCTAACCTTAGCCTGGGTTGTCAATCCCTGGTGCTTCATGTTTGGCGTCATTGGTGTTATAGCCGCAGCGCTGTGGCGGAAAACTTCTCTGGAAGTTTTCCTGGGGATAGTCGCAGGCTGTGTCCCTGTGCTCATCGGTTGGTTTGCCATAAGACCGGTATTTGACCTTCAAATCCTGTCTATTTGCCTTTTGGTTGCTGTCTGGATTCCGCTGCATGTATGGAGCGTTATGGTTGCTTATCGAGATGATTATCGCCAGGCCGGGCTATATTATTTCCCCCTGGATTGGGAGGTTAATAAGTCGGTGAAGTTGCTCTTTGGCTTGTCCCTTCTCCTTTATGGGGGTTCCATCTTTGTCTTCTTTGCCTGCCATTTCCATCTTTTTTATCTGATAGTGGCTAATATCCTGGGTATCTTGCTGGTTTCTGCCTGTCTTCGCCTGTTAAGCTCGCGGAGCTCAAAATCAGCCTGGCAGGTATATAAGCTGACTGCCTTTCCCTACCTTGGCATCATTTTTATCACCATGTGCCTGGATGTCTGGCTGCTGTAGTGCTTGTTTGCTAGGTTACACGAAAACGGTACCTTGATATTTTGCGTTAAACTTTTCCATAGAATGGACCCCAAAGTATTGACGCAGTAATGGCAAATTGCCTATCATAGAGAGGTTTTGCGCAAATTAACGATGCAACAGATGAAGATAAGAGTTATAACCATTCTGTTAGCTATTATCTTAGCTGCGATCGCTTATCTGCCGGTGATGGCTGAAGATAACAGCACTGGTGGAACAACCATCACCGTGAACACAGAATCGGTGATGGCCATCAGTTTGGATAAGACAGAATGGAAGCTGGAGGGCGAGGGAGGATTTGTGAGCTTAAACACCACATATAAAACCGACCTCCCAGCAAGTTGGTGCACTATAACCAATGAGGGGAACAGTAATATGACTATATTCATTAAGGGGGATGATGCTAAATGGGTCGATCATCCTCCTGATTATGAGTATAAGTGGTTTCTAAGCGGTAGTGGGGATAATGCCAAGAATGTCTATGCCCTTTGGTATCACATAAAGGGTGATACAGCAGACAGCTATAGCCTTATTACTAAAACGGAAACCGCTATGGAATGGACTAAGAATACTAAAGGCATGTTAAACCTTAGAGCTCATGGCGACGCTGAGCAATTTGGATTAAAGCTGCTAACTCCTACTTATTTTATCGGTGGCAGGACAATGCAAACTACTATTATCATAAGTGCAGTGGCTGCTTAATGAAATGATTTGAAATTGATATGATGGAGAAGGAAATGAAGTTAGGTATTATAACTATTTTATTGGCAATCATTCTGGTTCTAATTCCGTGTTTGCCAGCGACAGCGCAGGATAGTGGCAGCATAACCATTACCATGACCGGAGCTAAGGAGTTTTCCATCAATCTAACTCCAGCAAATTGGAGCTTCGGAACTGTAAGCCCGAACACAGAATATGAGACAGACCCAACGCAGTTCACCTTGACTGTTGACCCCACCAGCAATTGCAATGTCAATACTTTTATCACTGGTGAGGATGCTGTGTGTGTTTATGACTCTACATATGTATGGACATTGAGCAGCGATGGAAATGACGTAGGAGTGTATGCGCTATGGTTCAGGGGTTCAGATATGGGTGATTATATCCAGATCACTAAGAATGAAACCGCGTTTTACAGTGGCATATCTCCTGGACCTGAGGATGCTAAGCAATTCAGATTGAAATTGCTAACTCCTTGGCCTGATTTTGGGAGTAACCCTGGCTATTTCTCAGTGGGTGACACAACGATGCAAACCCATGTCACCATAAGTGCGGTAGCTGCCTGATGGTGCAACAGAGCAAACACCTCGTCTGGCTTACTCTAGTTTTGTTAATTGCAGTTATCCTGATGCCTGCTATAGTTCAAGCTCAGAGCTTCAGTGTATCGCCAGCGGAGGTAGAAATAGCAAACCTGTCTCCTGGTGAAGTAGCCCAATTTAACCTTACTATTCGTAATAAAGAGAATGCAGATCATGCTTTTGCGTTAACCACTTATAATCCTGAGGAATCAGAAAGAAGGGAGGGGAGAGCTGAGTTTCCCGATGAGAGCTGGATAAGTTTTTCTCCCCAAAGTGTTGAGGTGGGAGCTAACTCCGAGGCTAGGACGGAGGTCACAGTTACCGTACCACCAAATCAAAAGTGGGCGGGTAAGGATTGGGAGATATGGCTGAGGGTTGCCCCTGAAGAAAGGGAATTCCTGGTGGTGAATTATTATATCCGCCTTCTGGTGTCGACAGGGGAAGAGGTAGAAGCCGGCACCAGTGTAGGATTGATTGTCGGCATTCCCGTTGGAATACTGATTGTAGCATGTGTCGTTTATTACTTCAGGCGTAAGGCCAAGCCTAGGCATCTTACTTTCTGACTTCAAGCGGATCCCCCAAAAATCGCTAAGAATGCATTAGAAATAGCCCTGGCATGATATACTGCACATTTGATGTCAACTGTGGCTGTAGTGCTATTTTAGCGCTGATTGAGGCGAAATCAGCGCAGAGCAAGATTATTGCAGGATGAGATTTTGCTCTCGTTAGTCAAGGCATATCAGAGTTACCAAGGGAATACTGCGATTGAATAAGAAGCTACTGCTATTGGTTTTCGTCATAACTTTCCTCGGATTTATTGATACCCAGATGACTGTTCCTATAATGCGGCTTTATGCCGATAGTTTAGGAGCTACTGTGGCTATCGCTGGGTTTATCATTGGTATGTATTCCATTATAAATACTCCAGCAAACATTGTGTTTGGCCCATTAATCGATAAGTTTGGTCGCAAAATTCCCCTAATCATTGGTCTTGGCGGCGATGCTATATGTATGTTTGTTTATACATTGTGCAGTACTTCCCAACATCTTTTTGTGGTCAGAGGGCTTCATGGGCTTAGTGGGGCAGTTTTAGGACTGGCAACTGCGTCTATGGTTGCTGATTATTCCCCAATGGAGAAAAGAGGGAGAAGTATGGGATTTTATGCGATAGCCATGGGCCTGGCTCCGCTTATCGGCATGATGATATGTGGAATCATTATGCGTAACCCGGCCGGATTTAATATGGTTTTTTACACCGGGAGTGCGTTGTTACTAGCTGCTGTAATTTTGGCATTTTTGCTTCCCCAAACTGAAGCGAAGGGGAAAGCCGAAAGTATAGATTTTAAAAGAATAGGTGTAATAGCAGTAAAGAAGGCAAATATCGCCTCTTATGCCGCTATCTTTTCTCAGTGGTTTATGATGGGTGTCATAACCGTCTTATTACCCAGTTACATGGTGAACTTAGGCATGACAGCTTTTCATGTCGCCATGGTTATGGTAGCAGTAACAGCAACTTGTGCCGCCTTCAGCTATCCTGCAGGACTTTTATCGGATAAGGTAGGGCGTAAAATCCCCTCCCTTATAGGTCTGTCACTGCTTGTAATCGCTATAAATTTGATTCCCATGGTCACAAGCTTTGGACAATTGATAGGGCTGGGTATGTTGCAGGGGATAGGAATGGGGTGCATACTTCCCTCTGCATTGGCGCTAATTTCCGATAATACTGAGAAAGGCGAAAGAGGAACTGCAATGGGGATATTCCATGCGTTAATCACCTTAGGTGTGGCGGTCGGTGCTCCTATTACAGGGGTGTTAGCCAGGGAAGTTGGAACCAGTCTTGCCATGCATCTGAGCACATTGATGCCAATTGCGGCTATAATTGCCGTCATGGCACTGGTTAAGACAGGCTTACCACAGAGAGAAGTTATCGTGGGAGGAGAAAATGACTGATATACCGCCACCATTCATGGTCTCTTACGGCATCACCAGCAAATGTAATCTAAGCTGCAAGCATTGCTATGCCGAGGCTACGGAAGAGGCATCAAGCGATGAGCTATCAACAGAGGAAGCCAGGGAGCTTATCGATGAGCTGGCGGATTGGGGAGCAAAATTTCTTGTCCTGGATGGTGGTGAGCCTTTATGCCGTCCCGATTTCCTGGAGATTACTTCCTATGCCTCAGGTAAGGGTTTAATGACAGGCATCGGCAGCAACGGGATGCTTATTGATAGAGCCATGGCTGAGAGGATAAAGGGGGCTGGTGTCCAATCAGTGGCAATTTCTATAGATAGCGTTAGAGGCGAGGTTCACGATACCTTTCGTGGTAAGAAAGGGGCTTTTTACCAGGCAATGAGCGGAGCAGCATCCTGCAAAGATGTAGGGCTGCCATTTCAATTTGGCATGGTTATTAGAAAGCAAACACTATCCGAAGTTCCCGATATGCTAAAGCTGACTGTGGAGAGTGGCGCCGATGCTGCCGAGTTCTTCGACCTGGTAGAGGCAGGCAGAGCGAAAACAAAATGTCGCGGTGAGTCGCTAAGCCCTGAGGAAAGGAAACAAATAATGGAGTGGCTAGCTCAAGCCCAGATAGACTGTCCTATCATTATAAGAGTGCCTGCCTGTCCTATGTATCCCCTGCTCCTGCAGGAAAGAAAAATTAAGCCCAAACATTTTTCTCCGGAGCTTTTAGCTCGCATTCCCTATTATGGCAGGGGTTGTGCTGCCGGCATGCCTTTTGGCTACATCAAAATTTGTCCCAATGGTGATGTATATCCCTGTATGCTGCTGCAAATTGAATTGGGCAACATAAGAAAGAAAAGCATCCGGGAGATATGGAATGAATCATCGGTATTAAAACAACTTCGCTCCAGGGAATTAAAGGGCGAATGTGGGCAATGTGATTACAAGAATACCTGTGCCGGATGCCGGGGCA
>DAOUSX010000089.1 GCA_030627025.1 Dehalococcoidia bacterium | reverse complement strand
AGGGGCGATTTGCCACCCACGCTATGTCGACCACAGCCCCCCACCGGCACCCCTGTTAGAGGACCCGTTGCGAAGATGAGCTTGTTGCCGGGGCCAAGCGGATCAGCTCCGCGTGGGAGCTCCTTGAGCAAAAAATACCCTACAAAACCTTCACCACCGAAATACTGGCGGTAAAAATTCTCTGGTGGCTCCTCGGTGGCCAAGCTCCTCGAGGAGAGATCAACCCTCAAAATCTTGCCAGTATACCCACATGACATACCCGGTCTCCTATAGCGTATTTGAACAGATAACCATCTCTTGTTGCAACTATCTCAAATGCCGCACATCACATCTGAAGCCGCCAGCCAGAGGCAGCCCCCTTAGTATTTCTTCCTGCTTACCAGTCCTCAGGTATCCTCAATATGGCACCAGTGCTAGCCGAGGTCACTAACCTGGAATATCTCCGCAGATAGCTTTTCACCTCTCTCTTCAAGGGCAGAGGAGTCCATCGGTCAAGGCGACTCTGGATTTCTTCCTGCGATAGTCTTACGTTCAACTTCCGAGAAGAAATATCTATCTCAATAATGTCTCCCTCCTCCACAATTGCAATCGGTCCTCCAGCCATGGCCTCGGGTGACACATGCCCGATAGCAGCACCTGCTGTTGCCCCGGAAAACCTGCCATCGGTGACCAGTGCTACCTCTGCCTCCAACTCTACCGCCAGTATCGTGCTGGTAGCCATCAACATTTCCCTGAATCCCGGCCCTCCCTTGGGACCCTCATATCTAACTACTACCACATCACCGCTGTGGATTTTGCCATCCAGCATTGCCGTTACCGCATCTTCCTCAAGGTCAAATACTCTGGCAGGACCAGAGTGCTTGAACATCTCGGGCTTTACCGCTGACTGCTTTACTACCGCCCCATCGGGAGCGAGGTTACCATAAAGGATAGCGAGTCCACCTTCAGGAGAGTATGGCTCCTCTATGCTTCTGATTACTTCTGGACGCGTGCTCTGGGCTCCTTCGATAATTTCTCCCAGGGTCTGGCCGCTAAGTGTAAGTGCATCTAGATAGAGCAGATTCTTCTTAGATAGTTCCGCCATTACCGCCTGTAATCCTCCAGCCTCATACAGATCTTCCAGGAAGTAGACCCCAGCAGGATTTAAATCGCACAGCCGTGGAGTGCGGTGGCCTATTTGAGCAAACAGATCCAGGTCGATGTTTATTCCCGCCTCATCGGCGAGAGCCATGAGGTGGAGAATGGTGTTCGAAGAACCACCAATAGCCATGTCAACCGTTATGACATTCTCGAAGGCTTTTTGGGTTAGGACCTGCCTGGGAATTATCCCTTCTCTTAAGAGTTCCATAATCCTTACACCGGTTTGTCTTGCCAATTGCCTCCTGGCACCATGCACGGCAGGGATGCAACTGTTCCAGGGTAATGCGAGACCGAGCACTTCAGCCACGCAGGCCATACTGTTGGCGGTGTACAAACCGGGACAACTGCCACATCCTAACAGGGGAACTTTGCTCGTGGGTCTTGGTGCCAACATTGGTCCTCCATTGATTACAATTGCCGGAATATCCAAACGAGCTGCCGCCATCATCATTCCCGGCGTGATCTTGTCACAGCCAGTCACTAATACCATGGCATCCAGGTTATGCGCTAATATCATGGCCTCAATTGAATCAGCTATCAGCTCCCGGCTGGCTAGTGGGTAGCACATTCCGGCATGCCCCATGGCAAGCCCATCACAGATAGCAATAGTGGGAAATTCAAAAGCGGTACCGCCCGCTGATACAACTCCATCCCGAACAGCAGATGCAATATCATCGAGATGGATATGCCCTGGAACAAGTTCATTCTGTGTGTTGACAATAGCAATTCCTGGTCTGGCTATCTCCTCTGGCGTTCTGCCCATAGCGTGGAGAAGCAACTCAGCAAATGCCGAAAACCCCTTTACCGGCATCTCATCCAACAGTTTCATTGATATTTCCCCCTTTCACTAACTTGTTAATTAGTCAGTTTAAGCAAATTATATTCTCATGCAGTGGTTTTGCCCATATGGCATTTTTGAGAATAGAAACACTTAGCTCGCATTCTCTACAAGACCACACCTTGTAGTGGCTATCAGCTTACTGTGGAACGATTTAGGCAGCGCGAAATTGAATTTGTCCCGGGGAAGTACTTTAATCCGGACTCATTAAAACCAAGTAGCTTTAACTGAACTCGGTGCGTGAGATTATCTCATCCTGGACTGCAGGGTCCAAGTCCACGAATGCTGCTGAGAAACCAGCCACCCTCACCATTAGCTCCCTATATTTTTCAGGATTTTTCTTGGCAGCCAAGAGGGTTTCTTTGCCGACGAAATTGCAATGCATGTGCATCCCCCCTAAGCTGAAGAAACCTTTGAGCAGAGCAGAGAAGTTCTCAGTACCTTCTTTTCCTTTGAAGTAGCCTGGACTGAACTCTAAATTCAAGGCCACACCGTTAGGTGTCAGCTTGTAATCTATCTTTGATGCCGATTTGAGAACTGCCGTTGGGCCTGAGTTCGACATTCCCTGGGAAGCCGAGATTCCGACTGATAGGGGCTCTGCCGCTTTCCTGCCATTCGGGAGCGCTTCTGTTTGTAGTCCAAATGGGACATGAGTCGTCGCTGAATAGATACCAGCCCAGAATTCACCGCCACGATAGTTTCGATAATCCCTTATGGCATCGCACCATATCTCTACACATCTTCTCGCATACTTGTCAGCTTCGTCATCATCGTTACCATACTTAGGAGCTTTAACCTTCAGCGATTGTCTAAGGCTCTCGTTACCTTCGAAATCGTTGGCTAAAGCATCGAGCAAGGTTTCCATGCTGATCCTCTTTTCTTTGAACACTAGCCTGTCTATCGCTGCCAGTGAATCAGCAACCGTAGCAACCCCGACAACCTGGATCCCCGAAGAGTTGTAAATCGCTCCTCCCTGGGTTATATCTTTTCCACTCTTCAAGCAACCTTCGGTCAAAGAAGAGATGAATGGAAGAGGCCTTTGCTCTGCTAGGATCTTATCCATTGAGTTTATGCCTTCAATGAATTTTGAGGCGAGGAAATTCACCTGGTCTCTGAGACTATTCATTAAGTCTTCCATTGTTTCGAATTCTCTAGGGTCCTTGGTTTCAACCCCAATCTTTTCACCGCCCTTCGTTCCTCTGTTCAGAGCTAACTCCAAGCAAAAGGCGAGATTAAGCAACCCGGCATCTCCGCTGGTAAAGCTCTTGCCCGGAATTCCCACTTCAACGCAGCCGTTTAAAGCATAGTTTAATGCATCTTCCCTTGGGATACCTTTGCTCATGAGTGCTGGAATAGTGATGCTATCGTTGTAAAAATATAGATTAGTCTCTCCACCGACGACCGCCCGACAAACCTGTTCAAGGAATTCCGGGGAGATATTTTCATGAATCCTAACTCCAAAATTAGGTTGTGTGTGACTTTTCTTCCTGGCTTCTAGAGCTAAATAGGAAACTTCATTTGTTACATCATTGCCTTTTTCATCCAATCCGCCAACTACCACGTTCGTGTAAACCGGCAAACCTCCGAAGTATATAGTGGTAAAATAATTCCACAGCGGGATAACCGAGCTAAGCTTCAGGAAGAAGCACTCGAGGAGAGTTTGTGCTTCTTCTCGAGAGATTTTACCTTTTCCGACATCCGACTTATAGAAAGGGTAAAGAAGCCTATCTATTCTCCCTATTGAAATGGAAGCTTCATAGTCCTCTATCTGGGCAGCTAGCTGGGTGAAATAAATCGCCTGCAAAGCTTCCTGGAAGGTTTCAGCCGGTTTTGCGGGCACTCTTCTGCATATTTTGGCTATATTCTCGAGCTCTTTTCTTCTTCCTTCATCTTTCTCACCCAACGAGAGACTTTCGGCTTTCTCAGCATACCTATTTGCGAAATCGATGACCGCCTGGCACACAATCTTCACTGCCTCATAAAAATTTCTCTTCTCAGGATCTTCACTTTCAGAAAGGTACTCATCTGCTTCTTTTATGACCTCTGCTAGTCCTGTGCTAAGGACTTTCTCGTGGTTTAAAACTATGTGCCCGAAGCCTGCGAACTCAGTTAAAACAAAAGCTTGACCGCTGAAATGAATGTCACTTACATCTTTCGGCCACAAGCTGTCAACAATATCTGGAATGTTCTTACCCTCCCAATATGGAAAGACTTCTTTTCTTAGCTTCTCCACCTCTTCCGGCTTCACCAGAAAAGGATTGGGAACTCGTTCCTTTAATTGATCGAGCTCCCCATCGATCCACCCGCCAATGGTCTCAGGATATATCCCAGCCCCAAGCTCTTTGCTAGTGATATTACCCACTATGAGCTCATCGCTCCAGATGTTAACTGATAGATTGGAAAGTATCTTACGGAGGGCCTTTGCGCGTCTAATAGGTACTGGTTCTCCTTCGGTCTCCCTGTAGCTCTCGGTTATCAGTCCAGCCCTTTCGATGCAGACCTCCCTTGAAAGTGAGAGCAGTCTGGTTTTCAACTTCTCCGAACGAGATATCCCGATAGTCTGCATTTTTTCGTTAAGCGTAGAACGAACGATTAACCATGTTACCAGTTAAGGAGCAAGATAGCAAAGAAAGAACTGGCAAAGCTACTGTAACCATCAATTTAAAATTTCTCAGAACAAACTATTGACAAACTCGTAAGAGTATGTTAGAGTATAAAATTGTTCCAAGCAACCAAACCGGAAGCTTGGTGGTGGGGCCGAGCACTGGAAGGCAGGAGGCTGAAAGGCCTCGGGGAGAAAGCCCGGGGGAAGGTAGGCACCAGCTGGAAAGTGCAAAGGTGAGGAAGCTAAGTAAAAAGTAAGGTTGCTTGGGACTTTTTATTTCTAGGATTTGCCTTTCTCAGCCAGTTCAGGATGGAAAGTACCGATAAAACGAAGGTTGCGATATTCCCCATTATAGTCCAGTCCATAGCCAACCATGAACTCATCAGGGATTTCGAAACCTACATAATCAAGGGGCACATCCACCAACCGCCGCACTCGCTTGTCGAGCAAAGTGCATACACGAAGACTAGCCGGGGCGTGAGCCTGCAGATATTTGAGGATATAATTTAGCGTCATACCCGTATCCACAATGTCCTCAACCATTAATACATCCCGCCCGGTTATGCTACTATCAAGGTCTTTAGTTATCTTAACCACCGGGTCTTCTTCACCACCATAATAGGAAATAGCCAAAAAATCCACGGTAACGGGCAAGGAAAGATGCTGCATCAAGTCAGTCATGAAGAAGATAACCCCTTTCAAAACTCCCACCAAGACGAGGTGTTTTCCCTCATAATCACGAGAAATTCGCTTTGCTAACGCTTTCACTCTCCGCTGGATTTGGCTGTGAGTAAGAAGAATGCGGTCAATGCCCTGCAACTTAGCTTCGCCAAGAGAGCCATAGCCGTACTTTGCCAGAAGCCTGAGGAAATCGTTTTTATTAAGCAGTTTAATGCTAATTTCAGGATAAAGTTCCTTAAGCCGCCGCACCTTGCGGTTCTTCTCCGTCACCAAATCTTGCCTCAAGGTAGTGAGCTCGATGTAGAAGTCAAACTCAGGTAAATAAAAGTCAGGGGTAAACATCTCAACTATTCCGCCGTTCTCCCAGCGAAGTGGGAAGGCGCGCGGTTCATAGAGCCATTCAATTTGGTAGAAATCCAGAACCCGGGCAAATTCCTCCTCGCTGGGATGAGCAAACTCAGTT
>DAOUSX010000121.1 GCA_030627025.1 Dehalococcoidia bacterium | reverse complement strand
CAGAGCTTGTTCCGAGCATTAGTGAGGAATCTCACTTTTAGATTGCTTCGGCACTGCGTGCCTCGCAATGACAAAGGGGAGAGTAAGACTCCTCGTAATGACAATGAAAGAGGCTGAGTGCATTTATCATCTGAGCGAATACAACATAATGAAGTTATGCTTACAACATACTATAATATAGGCTAACCGAAAGATGACTGCATTTAATATTGGACCTTATGTGTCTCACATTGAGGCTAACCGCTCGGTTAAGGACGCCGTGATGGAGAAGCTAAGGGAGCGTCGTCCTCCATATCGTGTTACGGTGACAGATCTGACCAACCTTAAGCAGGCTTACTTTAAGAGAAAGCATCCCGAAATTTCTCCTCCTCTGGAGAAGCAGCAGCTCATGTGGGCCGGCACAGGGTTTCATAAGATTTTTGGTTTCGCTGTATCTCGAGAGGAATATCTGGAGCAATTTGTAGAAGCCGAAGGCGTAGTGGGCAAGATTGACATCTATGAAAATGTTCCTGTGGAGGTTAAAACGACTTCAGCATTGGCGAAGAGGAAAAGCTTACTTCAGCAAAGGCCGACCTACATTGAGCAAGTAGGTATGTATTGTGCCATGGTCAATGTTGGTGAGGGTGAGATTGTCATTTACGAACGGCAGGGCGCGAAGGAATCAGGAGGGGTTCCCCTTACCGCCTATCATGTCACCTTTCCCAGCTTGGAAGCAGTTCGGGAGGAGATGCATTGCCGGCGAGACTTGTTGATGCAGGCACTCATTGCTAATGACCCCAGCAAGTTGCCTGTTTGTGACTGGTTTGGCAGAGGATGTGATTATTCCGCAGTGTGTGACTGCGGCACCAGCTCGGTGCCATCCTCACACAAGATTGCTGATTTAGCAGGAAAGGTTCAAGTTGATGAGGTTACTCGCCAGCGACTGCTGGACATGCTTGGCAAGCCAAAGCCATCCCGGCAGTTTCGCACTAACGACCTGGTCTTTCCTCGCAAGGCATATTTCGAGCGTCGCAAATCACAGGAAGCTATCTCGGAAGATGAGCTGGCTGAGGAAAAGGGAGAATCTCTCCGCTCTATGGATGAGATGGGCTTTGCGGGTGCTCTTAAGGGAGCGATTCAATTTGGTTCTCCCGGGGAAGTGGAGAATATTCCGATTCAGCATGCTTCGCTCAGCGATTTAGTTCGACTCCGTCAGGGCCTGCCCACAATGGTGCGAATCCCCAAATTCCAATCACTTGTGGAACGGGGGCGGCTACCTTCAGCATTTCCTCATTATTTTTATCGCCTGGGCTTTGATTGTGCGTTAATAGACCATCCTAAAGGCAGGCTATTTCTTTACTATGCTAATATCAGTGATGAGAATGCCAAGATGATGGTCTACGATGTTTCCTTCAAAAACCTGGGTGCCATAAAAGCTGAGGCAATACGCCGCATAGAGCTTCTGGAAAAGGCGACTTCAGTAGCCCAGCTTCCGAGATGCCCTTCATGGCTGTGCCGCTATTGTTCCTACATAGATGAATGCGGCGAGATTTAGCGAAGCTCAAGCCAAGTGAGACTTTTAGCATAATAACGGTGGCAGAAGATACAGGAAGGTAAGCTGTATGTGCTGAAGTTATATGACATTGCCGCTGTTGTCGGGTAAGACTAAAAGTTGGGGTGAAAAGCAGCATGATTGAAGTCAACCAGTTTGAGGAAGTTATTCAAATCAAGGGGAGCCGTGAGTTTGGAGGGCAACCGCTTTACTGGGTTGCGGCGTACCTTGTTGACGGGCTCCTTATTGATACCGGCTGTAGGCATGCGGCTGAGGAGGTGGTCGAATTTCTGGAGGGGCAAAATCTCAAGTTCGCCGTAAACACGCATTATCACGAAGACCATATCGGTGCCAATCATCTTTTGAAGCAGAAATTTGGCATCGAGATATTCGCACCTCGTGAATCGGTTCCTCTCATCAACCAGGTTCCCAAGTTGTATCCATATCAGGAGACGGTTTGGGGTTATCCAGAGCCCACTGAAGTGGATTGCTTGTCCGAGAGAATAGAAACTGGTCGTTTCCATTTTGATGTGGTAGAGACTCCCGGGCATTGTAAAGGACACGTGGCATTAGTAGAACCTGAAAAAGGGTGGTGCTTTTCGGCGGACCTTTTTATTTCAGAAAAGCCAAGGGTTATCCGGCCAGAGGAGGATATCACGGGGATTACAAGGTCAATGAAAAAGCTTGTTGCTCTCGAGACCGACAGACTTATTCTATTTACCTCCATGGGCAATGTGGTGCAGGATGGCCGCAAGGCTCTTGGAACATGTATAGAATACTTCCAGGACTTGTCTCGAAGAGCAAAGCAACTTGAGAAAAAGGGCCTCTCAGTTACTGCTATTCGGGATGAAATTTTCGAGAGAGAAAGTTCCCTTGCTGGACTTACAGATGGACAGTTCTCCTCTGAAAATCTGGTCCGAGCTGCTCTTCGTGCACAGATATGATTTAACCATGAATGGCACAGGCAGATAACAGAGTGTTTGCGGTTCGCTCCGCAGCGATGGACACAATGCATGTACGCGTTTCGCAGGTATAACAAAATTGCCTTGAATGCTGTTAAAAACGAATGCGGTGAGATTTAGCGAAGAGGCAGCGAAACACGATTCCATGAATGAAGAATCAAGAGCCTAGAGAATTCTAGATGTATCTGGGAAGTACTTTATGAAACTTAGAAAGGTTGCTAAATGGATTCTGATAAGTTTAGGAATTATCCTTGTATCACTTTCAGCCTGGGGATGGCTAGTTACTTATCATCCTGCTGAGGTGCAATCAGAGCCCGTAATTTGCTCTGACCAGACACCTATTTTAAAGCCAGGGCAGAAACTGAAGGTATTAAATTGGAATGTGCAATTTATGGCGGGCAAGAATTATGTCTTTTTCTATGATTTACTAGATGGTTCCGGGCCTGATGAAAGACCGTCACCAGAAGATATCACTAAGACCTTCAATGAAGTTTCCCGCATTATCCAGGATGAAAAGCCCGACATTATCTTGTTGCAAGAGGTTGATGGTGGAGCGAAACGCACAGATTATGAAGACCAACTGGCTCGCCTATTATCGTTACTACCTGAGGAATATAGCTGCTATACTTCTGCATTCGAGTGGAAAGCCTCTTTTGTTCCTCACCCACGCATTATGGGTGCTGTGGGACTGAAAATAGCTATTATATCTAAATATAAAATAACCGAGGCTACTCGCTATCAATTGCTTTTAATGCCCCAACCAGTAACTCGCCAATTTAACTTAAAGCGGGCTGTTTTAGAAGTCCATATGCCTGTAGAAAATGCTACAGATTTCGTAGTCTTAAACACACACCTAGAAGCTTTTGCACAGGGCACCAACACCCTGGAAAAACAAGTTAATCAAGTAGAATCTATTTTAGAAAACCTCACCCAAGAGGGCTATCCCTGGATTATGGGGGGCGATTTCAATTCGCTACCTCCTGGCAAAGCCTATAGCCTATTACAGGAAGAACAGAAAAAATATTATACCCAAGAAACAGAAATAGAGCCCTTATTTGAAAAATACCAGGCTGTGCCCAGCTTGCAAGAAGTTAATAGCCCCGACTGTGAACAATGGTTCACGCACTTCCCCAACGACCCCAGTGTAGGAAAGCCCGATAGAACTATTGATTATATCTTTCTAGCGAATAACATTAGATTAGGAAAGCATTGTGTAAGGCAGTATGATACCCTAAAAATATCAGACCATCTGCCTGTGCTGGCTGAGTTTGAACTACCTTCCTCCCCCTGAATAATGAGGCGGTGATAGGCAATGAGATATTCTCAAGGCAGTGTTTCTTGTGGTATATATACTCGCCCTGAGTGCTGTTATAATCTGAGCAATGAACTGGGTTGATATAGCCATTATAGCTGTCGCCGTTTTGTTTGGGTTGTTAGGGTTGTGGCAGGGATTTATCAAGGCGTTATTCGGAATTTTAGGGTTGATAGTTGGAATAGTGCTGGCGGGGCATTTTTATCAAGGGCTTGCGTTAAAGCTTTCCTCGGAGGGCGCTGCATGGGCAGGGATAGCTGCCTATGCCATTATTCTGGTAGTCACGGTAATCGCTGCTGGTGTGATTGGCTGGTTTGTGGCTAAGATGGTTCACGCTTTGCCCTTTGGCTGGCTGGACAGGCTGCTCGGCTTTATTCTGGGAGCTTTTATGGGGTGCATGTTATGCGGCGCCGTGCTTGCCATCCTGTGCAAATATGTGCCCAGCGTGGAAGCTGCTGTGGCACAGTCTGCAGTGGCAGCAACAGTGATGAAGGGATTTCCGCTGTTATTGGCTCTTCTCCCCGGGAATTTCGATTTCCT
>DAOUSX010000017.1 GCA_030627025.1 Dehalococcoidia bacterium | reverse complement strand
TCAGCCTGGTATAGGAATTAAAATCACAGTAATAGCACCTGGACAAGCAAAAGGGGATATGAAAGTAAAGGCTCAGTTTCTGTGATTTGCCCATTAAGCAGCTTTTTTGGTGGCAGCAAGCCACGGAAATAATTGACTCCACTCCTTCTTTTCCCAGACAACCAGAAGCGGACCGGCGATGCATAATGAGCTATAAGTGCCAGCGAGTAACCCAAGTAATAATGCCAGTACAAAGTAGTGAATCGTGGCTCCGCCGAAGAGCAATAGCGCTAAGACAACGCAAAGTGTGGTTAAGGAAGTATTCAAGGAGCGTGCCAGAGTCTCCGTAAGGCTAGAATTCACCGTCACAGCAAAATCAGGGCTGATGCCTCTAGTCTTATTTTCTCTAATGCGGTCAAATACAACTACGGTATTGTTGATACTATAGCCTACAATGGTAAGCACTGCAGTGATAAACATGGCGTTAACTTCCACATTAGCCACTTGACCAAGAATAGCGAAGATGCCCAGGATAATAAGTACATCATGAATCAAGGCGATAATGGCGCAGGTACCCCACTTGAATGGGCTAGGCATACGGCGAAATGCCCAGACAATATAAAACAACATAGCTACAGCAGCTATTGCTACGGCGATGCCGGCGTTACGTGCTGTTTTAGTAGCTATGACAGGAGAAATTGCATTATAGTCAAGGACTAAAATCTCCGTATCCAAGCCAGTTTCTAATCCACTAACTAGAGCTTCCTTCTCTCCAGGTGATATTTCTTTGATGCGGATGAAAAAATTATTCTCACTCCTCTGAACAATGGCCTCGGGATATCCCCGAGCAGTCAATTCTTGACGTAGCTGATTCTGCTCTACCTGTGGAGTAAAACTGAGGGTCATGGATGTGCCACCGCTGAAGTCAATCCCCGGTTGCAGCTTAAAAGCCGCCAGTGAGATTACCATTACAATAATCACTATGGCTGAGCCGAGGAAAAACCACTGTTTTTTTCCTATAAAGTCAATCATACTCTAACCCCGTAAGCCGCTAGATTAGTGACCAGGCGACCACCAACAGCAAAGCGAAGGAAAGTTCGAGTAACCACGATGGCGGTAAACATGCTTAATGCCACACCAACGAACAAAGTCAGGGCAAAGCCCCTAACCATGAAAGCCCCAAAGGTACCGCCAAGCCAGAAAAGGATGATGCAAGCAATAAACGTGGTGATGTTGCTATCACGAATAGCTGGCCAGGCGCGATTAAATCCAGCCTCTACTGCAGCACCCAGAGTACGCCCAGCACGCAGCTCTTCCTTCATCCGCTCAAAAATAAGAACATTGGCATCAACAGCCATGCCTAAAGACAAAATGACGGCAGCGATGCCAGGCAGAGTTAAGGTTATCGGGAAAAAGCCAAAAATAGCTAAAAGAAGAACACCATAGACCCCCAGGCTGAAGCAAGCGACTAACCCGAGTAAGCGATAATAGGCAAGTATAAATACCAATAACAATAACAACCCAATTCCAGCAGCAATCATGCTTTTCCTTATGGAATCAGCTCCTAAAGAAGCATCTACATCCCGCTCGTCAATAACCGTCAGCGGGACATCTAAAGAACCAGAGGTAAGCAGTATTGCTAAATTCCCAGCTTCCTCTAGGGTGAAACGACCTGTTATGTAACCATGCTCGGTAGCACTAATGGTCGTTTTAACCACTGGGTCTGATATTATTTCATTATCTAGATAGATAGCCAATCTTTTATCTACATTTCTTCTCGTTATCTGCTCGAAGAGATATGCTCCCTCGCTATCCCATTCTAGACGGACTATCGGGCCTTCATAAGGGTCTGTATCCCGGTAAGCGTGCTGGAGATATTTACCGGTAAGTTCCTTTTCCTGACCATCTCTGCCTATAGCCTTAGCTGGTTCATCTTGGTAAATTGGATTCCCCATCTCATCAAGCATTGGCTCACCGGTTTCATCCAACTTTTGCTCTCTGAAGTCAAGCAGTGCGGTCTTTCCGATAAGAGCGATTGCCTCACTAATGTTTTCCACACCGGGGAGCTGAACCAATATTCGGTCGGTTCCTAGTTTCTGAATTGTAGGCTCGGTAACACCATATGCGTTAACCCTTCGTTGAATTTTCTCTATCACAGCTGACATAGCTGCTGCAGAACTCACAGAAGGGTCTTTTTTAGATAAATTGGCTTCATAAAGCAACTGGCTGCCACCTTTGAGGTCGAGGCCAAGCATTAATCCGTCTGGACCGAGTAACTTTGCGTTCACAGGCAATATTGACCATAAGGCAAGGCTAAGTAGGGCAAGTATGAAAATTAATAAGTAAATATTTCTCTTGCTCAATTAACTAACCTTTGTTTTGGGAGATTGCTTCGCTGCGCTCGCAATGACAGTTTTCTTCCCACCAATGCCAATGCCTCCTCTTTGGTGGTTAACTCGCCACTGGCTTGAGCTTCCTGTACCAAATCCAAAAGTTCACCAATCAATGGCCCCGGTGTTAAGCTAAAGGCGTTGATCAAGTCGTGCCCATCAACCAGTTTTGCCGGCAGAACTTTAGCCTGCTGCCCTTCATGCTCAGTTAATATATAGTCTATCAGTCTACAATGCTTTTTCCATTCCTCCATGTCTAAAAGAGGGCCACGACTAGCGAGATAATCAGCTAAAGCCAAGATTAAAATATCGATGCCAGCGTCGTCTGCATCTCTGAAGTAGCGATAAATTGCTCGCTGTGTCGGCATCCCTTCGCTCGACATTTGCATAGGGCGCAGGTGGTGATAAACAAGGCTTTCCACAAGGCTTATTTCCCGGTTGCTGAATCGCAGCCTTCCCAAGATAGCCACTGTCATATCTGCCCCCTGTTTAGCATGACCATAAAAGTGCGTTCTATCGGCATTATCAACAGATTTTGTCATCGGCTTAGCAACATCATGGAACAATCCACCCAGTTTAAGCAACGTTCTATGAGTGCTACCACTGGATACCTCTTGATCCAAATGTTCCTTTATGCCGTCCGACCAAGGAGCATTGGCCAATATCTCTTCATTGCCATATTCCCAATCGTGTTCTCTGATTAGAAATTCTATTGCTGCTACAGTTTGCAAGGAATGGTCAAATACATCCCAAAAGTGTAATCTAGGTTGTTCCACGCCTTTGCCTTCTGCTAACTCCGGGACTAAAGCCAAAAGCAAGCTAAGCTCATCAAGATAGTACAGGTAGTGAACAGTATTGGACAAATTAACTATCTTAAGCAATTCTTCTCTGATTCTTTCCCCGGGGGTCTTACTGACCAAATGAGAATGGTAACGGATTAAGGCCTCAGTCTTGGGCTCAATAGTGAAATTGAGTTCGTCAGCGAGACGCACTGCTCGTAACATCCTGACAGCATCAACCTCAAATATTTTTTTGCTGACACTTCGTATGATCCCATTTTTTAGATCCTTCTCGCCCGAAAATGGGTCAATGAGCTTCACTCCAAATTCCTTCATAATTCCTTCATTTTGCTTGGGGCTTTGGCTCACCACATTGACGAATTGCTTAAGCTCGGCAGCCATAGCGTTTATAGTGAAATCACGACGCGCAAGGTCAGACTCAACATCATCCGAGAAGGAAGACAGATCAACATACCATATTTGTTTACCTTCACTTACCACCACTCTAGCTATCCCATTGACATCGTCTAGCAGCACAAATTTGCCTTTCATGGCCTTGGCTACTTCATTGGCTATATCTATCGCGCTACCATTTACAGCAATATCGAGGTCATTAGTCTCCTTACCTAAAAACCAATCGCGAATAAGACCTCCCACTGCGTAGCTTTGATATCCTTGATGGTCCAACTGCGAAGACATCTTGTTCAGGATGAGAGCTATATCAGTCTGCATAACAAAATACGGAGGCAATTATAGTTTGAAAAAGCAACACGTGTAAAGGGATAGAGTCGTAAGAGCTGGCAGAACGCATAAAATCTGGAAAATTGAATAAAAAGGTCTACTTTTTATCACATAACTATGTTAAAATCACCAAGCTACCTTATTATATCAACTTTTAATATCAACAATAGTTGGGAAGAAGATGAAGATTTGCCTTCTTACTTACAGGGGGAATCCTTACAGCGGCGGCCAAGGTATCTACATCTATTATCTAGCTCGTGAATTACAGCGCATGGGACATGAAGTGGATGTAATCAGTAGCCAGCCATTTCCCGAACTAAGCGAAGGGATTGCCTTACACCGCCTCAAAACTTCAAGCATATATTATCGAGATACCTCATTTAAGAGAAATTTTCTCAAAAGTCGAAGTGTGACCGATTTTTGTGAATTATTCACCACTAAATATGGCATATTTAGTGACCCACTGGCATTCAGTGTAAGAGCTTACGCTAAGGTCAAAGAGCTTTGTAAATCACGGAAATTCGATATCATACATGACAATCAAGGGCTTGGTTATGCGCTTCTCTTAATGAAAAATTTGGGGATACCAGTCATTGCTACTATCCACCATCCGCTTACCATAGATAAACGGGCTGATTTAGAACAAGCTGATGGCTTACGAAGTAGATGGGGAGTCCACATGTTCTATCTTCTCACCCATATGCAGGCTTTCGTTGCCCGACGCTTGGACAGAGTAATTACAGTATCCCAAAGTTCGGCTAGGGAAATTGCGCGGTCATTTAAGGTAAATCCGGATAAATTAAGAGTGGTCTATAACGGTACAGATACCGATATCTTTAGACCAATTGAGGAAGAAAGTGGCAATAGAAATGGCTTAATTATGGTTGGGAATACCGATGATAGAAAGAAAGGGGTTATTTACCTCCTGAAAGCGCTGCAGTTATTAGCGGATGATAGAGTAAGTTTAAATATTGTCGATGACCCATGGCAGCGTTTGCCATATGGGGACGAAGTAGAGCCGCCACCACCTTCCTATTGCTTGCGTATGTTGGAAAAATTCGGAGTGAATGGGTTAGTTAGTTTCACCGGCCGACTGACTAAAGAAGAGCTAGCCAGACAATATTCAAGGGCAGAAATAGCAGTGGTGCCTTCTCTCTACGAAGGCTTTGGGTTCCCTGCGTCTGAAGCGATGGCTTGTGGCGTTCCGGTAATAGCCAGTTCCGCTGGAGCTCTCCCTGAAGTAGTGGGGAACGCTGGCATACTTGTCCCACCAGGAGAACCTGGACCTTTGGCTGAAGCAATCAAGCGTTTGCTCAAAGATAAACAATTGCAACAGGAGATGGGAGAGGCAGGAAGGCAGAGGGTACAGCAAGAATTTAGCTGGGAGCAGGCAGCCAACAAAACTGTGAAGGTATACCAGGAGTTATTGTAGCGCAATGATCACTGTAGGACTTGACTTGTTGGGTTTGAGAGATGGTGATTTGGTATTGGATGCTGGTTGCGGTGAGGGAAGACACTCCTGGGTAGCATCTAAGCGGAATCACTCCACCATTATCGCTTTCGATACTGATTGGGAGAGCCTCGAAAAAAATAAATACACTCTGGCTCTATTAAAGCAAAAAGGTGAGGTAAACAGTAATAGCCATCTACTCCAAGCCGATATAACTAGTCTTCCCTTTAAGGATGGTGCTTTCAATAGGATTATTTGCTCTGAAGTTTTAGAGCATATACCTCAAGACCGACAAGCAGTCAGAGAGCTGATTAGAGTATTGGATAGTGATGGTGCAATGGGAGTCAGCGTGCCGCATTATCTCGCCGAGTCTATCTGCTGGATGCTTTCTAAGGATTACTACGGTTTTCCAGGAGGGCACATAAGGAAATATAAGTCTAGACAAATTGCCGCTCTCTTGCGCTCCAGTGGACTCAATATCTATGCTATCCGCCGCAACCACGCTCTACATTCGTTTTACTGGATACTTCGCTGCCTTTTCGGAATCAAAAGGGGAAATGCCTTGCTTCCTTCCTTATATAATAAGTTCCTGCTGCTTGATATAGACAACAATCACAGGGCTCGCCGCTGGCTGGAAGGTTTCTTTAACCTGATTATCCCCAAGAGTATTGTCATTTACGCTCGGAAAAAGGAACACCCTTCACTACAATAATATCTGCTAACGAAGGAAATAAGCGAGCTACCTTGTCTAAGGCTCCCAGAATACCATAGCAGATTGGCTTCGGAAGTTTGGAAAGAATGCTGCCCCACCAGGGTATACCCCATAACAAAGATACTCCTTTGATGCTCTTTATTTGAAAATTGCCCTTCACCAAATTGCGGAGTGATTGATAATCGAACTTATATGTATGGTCAACAGGTAAAACCCAGGGAGTTATTTGC
This sequence comes from Dehalococcoidia bacterium, assembly GCA_030627025.1. Classification (GTDB taxonomy): domain Bacteria; phylum Chloroflexota; class Dehalococcoidia; order GIF9; family AB-539-J10; genus CG2-30-46-19. The sequence continues at coordinate 3,286 of DAOUSX010000017.1, read as the reverse complement.
TCTTCAGCTTTCCCCCCAAAAAACGTTTTTAACCTGGTAACCTTTTTCCCAATGCGAAAACCAAGACTTTCGAAATTGGCTATGGCAATTATCATCTCCCCTTCAGGCTTAAGCACTCTGGAAATTTCTTCCATGGTCTTACTTGGCGACATGAAATGGTCCAGTGCCCCTTTACACATAACCTTATCGAAGAAGCATGACCTGAATGGTAGAGTCTCTCCCATGCCCTGCAATAAAGCTACTGTCGTGTCAGCTTGAGCAAGGTGCTCCTTAGCTCGGTCTAGCATTACTCTAGAAGGCTCAAGACCGATAGTTATAGCCCCGTTCTTTGATAGCTCAGCGGCATCAATAGCTCTACCACACCCTACATCCAATACATATTCACCTTGTTTAGCATTTACTTCCTGAAAGAGCAAGCGCGGTGTCTGTTGAAATAAGAACCCCAGGTCGGGATGTATTATCGACGGCACTACATGGTCATCATCCCATTTCAAATCTAATTTTTCTTCCATGCTTCCGTTGCATCAATATTACCTTATCCACCACACTATATTCTACCCCTTGGCTTGTTATTGCGTTGCATGATGTTCCATGTCATAATACCACTGAAATGTCAACAGAGCGGGAAAAGACCATTGAATTAGCCATCGAGCAAATTGAAAGGCAATTCGGCAAGGGCTCCATTATGAAATTAGGCGAAGCTTCAACAAGAGTGCCTGTGGAAATTGTCTCAACCGGTTCGCTAGCGCTCGATTTGGCTCTAGGTATTGGGGGCATACCTAGAGGACGTGTTATCGAAATCTTTGGTTCTGAAGGCTCAGGTAAAACCACTCTTGGCCAGCATATAATTGCCGAAGCTCAAAAGGCTGGTGGTGCTGCTGCATATATAGATGCTGAGCACGCGTTTGACCCTACATATGCTGGTAATTGTGGTGTACAGCTTGATGACTTGCTTATTTCACAACCTGATACCGGGGAAGAAGCCCTGGAAATCACCGAGACTCTGGTAAGAAGCGGTGCCATAGATGTAATAGTTATTGATAGCGTAGCCGCATTGGTGCCTAGAGCAGAGATAGAAGGTGAGATGGGCGATGCCCATGTTGGCTTGCAAGCTCGCTTGATGTCGCAAGCATTAAGGAAATTAGTGGCTGCTATCGGCAAATCCAGAACAGCAGTGGTGTTTATCAATCAATTACGTGAAAAAGTAGGCATTATTTTTGGCAGTCCAGAGATAACGCCAGGGGGAAGAGCACTGAAATTCTATAGTTCGGTAAGGATAGATTTAAGGAGGGGCGAGACTATTAAGCAAGGCACGGAGATAATTGGGGCACGTGTCAGAGCTAAAGTGGTTAAAAACAAGGTAGCCGCCCCATTTCGTAGCGCTGAATTCGATATAATGTTTAACCATGGGATAAGCAAAGAGGGAGGTTTACTCGACATCGGAGTAGCCGCAGGGATAATAAAGAAACTTGGTGCGTTCTTCAATTATGGCGAGACAAAATTGGGACAAGGAAGGGAGAATGCTAAGGACTACTTGACCCAACATCCTGAGGTTGCTTCACAGCTGGAACATGAGATTAGAGCTGCAAATGCCTCTTTAAATGCTTCCACTCAATGAAGCTCGGAAACTTCTAATGGAGAGCTTGCCTAGCTAGAAAGGCTTATATGGTAGGCAATAATGATCCTCTTCAGCGCTGTCTTGATTCAGCTTATCGGTATCTTAGTTACCGCCCCCGCAGTGAAGCTGAGATAAGGCAATGCCTGAAACGACGCAGCTTTGATAACGAGGTAGTAGAGAAAACAATCGCGAAACTTAAGGAGCAAAACTTAATTGACGATGTTGCCTTCGCACAGTTTTGGAAGAGTAATCGTTTATCTTTCAAGCCCAAGAGTAAGAGGTTAATAGTAAAGGAATTAAAGGATAAAAAGATAGCTCCGGAAGTCATCGAACAAGTAACTCAGGACATAGATGATGAAGCCAATGCTTATAAGGTGGGTTCCAGTCGGATGCATACCCTGGGTGACTTAGATTACTCGGACTTCCATCGACGCCTATCCAGCTATCTCAGTTATCGTGGCTTTAGTTATGAGGTTATTAAGCACGCAATAACTCTTTTATGGCAAGAAAGAGAACATCGTTGACCTCAGTATCGAGATGATAGACTGGAGTTTAGTGGCAAAAATCGCTGGTGGTGGTTTTGGAGTAACCATCTTAATTTTGGTAATCCTGTGCCTGATAATATGGCTAATAGGATTGGTGATACAAAGAAGAGCCAGTAAGAATAATGACAACCGCCCTTCATAAATCAAGCTATTTTGAATTGGGAGATTTGACTTAAATGTTCGGTCTATATGAAACAGCTTTCGGGATGCTTACCTGGGGTAACATCTTGATGCTTTTTATTGGAGGTGGGCTTATTTATCTCGGCATCGCCAAGAAAATGGAGCCTATTTTGTTAGTGCCGATAGGCATAGGCATCATGATGGTTAACATCCCTTTTAGTGGATTAATGGTTTATGCTCCAGCGGAGCCTGGTGCTATCCCTTTGCCAGCATCAGGTGGGCTAAACGAAATAGCTGAGGGGAAAATAGGACTCTTAAACTTACTCTACCATTATGGGATAGGAAGTGAGGTAATTCCCCTGCTTATCTTTTTGGGTATTGGCGCTATGTCAGATTTTTCTCCAGCTATAGCTCGCCCCATATCCTTCCTATTTGGTGCTGCAGCGCAGTTGGGAGTTTTTATCGTTTTTCTTATCGCTTATCTCACTGGGTTGTTTAGCATAAGCGAAGCTGCCTGTGTAGGTATCATTGGAGGTTCTGATGGTCCACCCACTGTTTACCTTACGGTAGCCAAAGCCCCCCAACTACTGGGGCCCATTACGCTGGTAGCCTACTCCTATATGGCTTTAGTGCCTATACTTCAGCCACCGGTAATAAGGTTGCTCACTTCAAAGAGAGAGCGACAGATATATATGAAGCCTCAAGTTCGGGAGGTTTCCAGGCTAGAAAGGATTATTTTCCCCATAGCAGTGTTCATGGTTGCCGCCTTGCTTGTTCCTAAAGCGGCACCTCTTATCGGCATGCTTATGTTCGGTAATTTGCTTTCCGTTACCGGGGTTACCGATAGATTAGCTGCTTCAGCAGGCGGCGTATTTGTAGATGTATTGACATTTTTGCTGGGTCTAACAGTTGGAGCCTTGATGCCAGCCATCGTATTTCTGAATGTTAAAACTCTAGCGATCATTGGCTTAGCTGTAGTAGCTTTTGCACTTGGTACTGCTGG
>DAOUSX010000118.1 GCA_030627025.1 Dehalococcoidia bacterium | reverse complement strand
TTCAGCACTGCTGCTGATAATCAACCAAGCGTGGAAATACATGTTCTTCAAGGAGAACGTCCTATGTCGGCAGATAATCGAACTTTAGGCCGTTTCATGCTCGACGGTATTCTGCCAGCGCCAAGGGGCATGCCTCAAATTGAAGTGACTTTCGATATTGATGCTAACGGAATCCTTAATGTCAGTGCTCGGGATAAAGGCACTGGGAAGGAACAGAAAATCACTATCACTGCCTCCAGCGGGCTTAGCAAGGAAGAGGTAGACAGCATGAAGCGAGAAGCGGAGATGCATGCTGCTGAAGATGCTAAACGTAAGGAGGAAACTGAAGCTCGCAATGCCGCTGATAACGTTGCTTATACTGCTGAGAAAACGCTTCGTGACCACGGAGACAAAATACCTGGAGAGCTAAAACAGGAAATAGAAGGCAAAATAGCTGCGGTTCGTTCAGCACTTCAAGGCAAGGATATGGATGCTGTTCGTAATGCCATGCAAGAGCTGTCGCAGGCTATGCAGAAGGTTGGTGGTGCAGTTTATGGACAGCCTGGCGGACAACCTCCCGGTGGTCAACAGGGTCCTGGTGGTCAGCAAGGCCCTGGTGGTCAGCAAGGCCCTGGTGGAGAGGAAGGTCCTGTTGAAGGTGAATTCCGCGAGGTATAAACACTAAAATACTAGGCGCTCATATCTACGCTAAACATTGAGGATTTAGATTTTGAATTTGTTTGGAATTTAGGATTCCTCTTGGGGGAGAAATGTCAGAAATTGAGTTAAAAGAATTCGCGTTAACTGTCGATAGGATTAGACAGAAGGCAATGGAGGAAAATAGGTTACTAGATAATCCTTCTGCTGAAGAATTAAGGGTGCTTGTGGAAAAAGAACCTGAGGTAGAGAAGACAATTTATGGTAATTTTGTTGCTGAAAGTGAGCCCAGTTCCAGAGCGGCGATGTTTACCAAAAACAGCGTTGACCATCCCTTTGGTGAAGGAGAACTACAACTATTAGCTCAATGTGAGCAGGCTTTGAGCAAAGAAAGGTTAATTTCCATTGACAGGATTGTCGGCAATACGGGTAGTAACACTACGGTCAGGTTAATTGTTCCCGAACGATTTGCTCATGTTGCCTACGGTGGTGGGAATCTTTTTATTCCCGTGAAGGACAAAGTTGAGCAGCCCACGTATGAGATTATGATGTTCACTGATGAAGCCTTTGCAGCTAATAAATCAAAACCACTTCCTCAAAAGGACATCACTATAAGATTGGCTATGCTTAGCAATGGCAGGGTCATCAAGATAATCAGGAACAGCAATTATATCGGTGAGTATAAGAAGGGTGTTTTTGCTGCTGAAGACTGGGCTCGTAAAACTTTTGGTGACGGGATTTTCCTGCATGCTGGCTGTAGGGAGGATTACCTTCAATCAGCACATGGGGATTATAGAACTGTAAGGACGTTGCTCGTTGCCTTGACCGCAAATGGAAAAACCACCACCACATGCAAGATTTTGGCCAGGAAAGGCAGCGAAAAATCCTGGCTTATCCAGGACGATGGTGGAACCCTCATGCCCGATGGTTCCTTCCATGGTTTCGAAGCGGGAGGAGTATTTGTGAAAACCGAGAGTATAAATCCTGGAAATCAGGTGGAGATATTCTATGGTCTGTTGAAACCAGAAACTCTGTGTGAGAATGTTTACCTAACTGAAGATAAAGATTTCGATTTTTACAATTTCGAAATGACATCAAACGGGAGAGCGGTTATACGCAGGAAAGATTTTATGCATGCCAGCCCTTATATTGATGTTGATACGGTGGATAACCTGATTCTTATCACCAGAGGGCCGTTGATTCCAGCGATATCGCAATTAACTTTAGAGCAAGCAACTTCGTTGATGATTCTGGGGCAATCAATGGAGTCGTCTGCTGGTGACCCAACTCAGGTGGGGAAGATAAAGAGCGAGTTCTTCTATGACCCATTTATAGCTGGTGGTAGAGCGGAGCACGCCAACAGATTTTATGAAATAATGAGGGGGCTTCCTCATATGAATTACTTCTTATTAAATACCGGCGGGATAGGCGAAGAGGCACATTATCAGGATGTAAGGCTGGAATTTACCATGGCGATATTGGATTCCCTATTAAGGGGTGGGCTTGAAGATTGGATAGATTCACCTACAGGGTTTAAAGTGCCCAGAGCAATAAGGCAAGTTGACGATATATACTTGCATCCTGAAAAGCTTTATTCTAGAGTGGAGTTCGACGAAAAGCAGAAAGAGCTCAACAAAATCAGGTGTGACGCGGTAGAAAGATTTGGTACGGCTTTACACCCTAACATAAGAAACGTTTTTACCAGAATCTAGTTCAACTTACATCGAGGTGGACAAAGTGGCTGAATTTAGTGAGCTTTTGCAACGGTTGAAAGCTGAAAGGAAGCGATTGTTACAAGAGTTGGAACAGATGCAGAGTTCCCAACAAACATTGGAAAGAAGGGCTGGCGGTGCGTTTGGCAAAAGGGGGGAGGAGGCAAGCCAGGTCCTGGAGTTAGAAAAGAGGCTGGATTTGGAGAAGAGGTTGAAGAAATCTCTTGCTGAAATAGAACATGCCTTGGAGAAGTATGACGCAGGGACTTATGGATTGTGTGACTCTTGTGGCAAGCCTATAAAACCAGCCCGCCTTAAAGTGCTGCCTCAAGCAAATTTGTGCTTGGGATGCAAAACGCGCCAGACGAGGGATGCAAGATAAAGGGCAACTTAAGCTGTTTTTGGTTGCTGCCGCCTCAATAATCGCCCTCGACCAACTGACTAAGTTATGGGTGAGGAGCAATTCAGCCTTATTGCCACCCTCTGGAGAAAGTTTCCTGAATTTAGTATATCGTGAGAACACTGGCTCCATTTTTGGCTTGCTGCCGGGACAAGTTTCTTTTCTTATCGCTACTACTATAGCGGTGTTAATTATCATTTTGTTAGTTCGTCATTACTTATTGTCTACCGCTCTAAGCAATGTATCGCTTGGTTTGCTTTTTGGTGGCGCCACTGGTAATTTGATAGACCGCCTTCGTTTCGGCTACGTCGTTGATTTCATTGACCTTCGGCTCTGGAACGATTTCCACTGGCCAGCATTTAATTTCGCCGATGCTGCTATAGTGGCTGGCATCCTTTTGTTCATTTATTCCCTTTATCGTATAGAATTATTTGCCAGGGTATATCACCATGGACGTACTCCCAAAGGCTAAAATGCTTCGTCTTACTGTTTCCACGTCGGGCATTCGCCTTGATAGTTATTTAGCTCAGGCACTTCCTCAATTTTCTCGAGCTTACTTACAGAAATTAATTGAGCAAGGCAATATTCTGGTTAATCAACGGAAGGCTAAGGCGAGTCGGAAACTGGCTGGAGAAGACAGGATAACCATTGAATTTCCTCCCTCGCCTGGCCTTCCGAAAGCTGAGTCAATTCCTCTGAATATAATTTATGAAGATAACGAGATTATTGTGGTGGATAAACCTGCTGGCTTAACCATTCACCCAGCTCCATGGCATCCCGACCATACTTTAGTTAATGCTATTCTGGCGCATTGTCCCGGTTTGGAAGGGGGTGGTGGCCTGGTGCGACCAGGTATAGTCCATAGGCTGGATAAAGATACTTCAGGGCTCATCGTTGTTGCTAAAAATGAATCCGCTCGAGTTTCTCTGATTAAGCAGTTCAAAGGTAAAACAGTGACCAAGAGTTACCTCGTTCTGGTTAAGGGGAGGGTATTTCCTGGTCAGGGGACAATCGAGTTGCCTATTGGGCGAGACCCGAGAAATCGCAAGCGGATGGCGATAGTGGAAGGGGGGAGAGAGGCAATAACACATTACCAGGTTAACCGATATTTTGGTGATTATACTCTACTCGAGGTGATGCCCAAAACAGGGCGGACACACCAAATAAGAGTGCACCTTGCCACTATCGGTTATCCTGTGGTTGGTGACCCCGTTTACGGGGTGAAATTAGCTTATCTTGGTCGGCAATTCATTCATGCTCACCGTCTTGGTTTCTGTTCGCCGTCAACCGATCAGTACCTTGAATTTAGCGCTCCTTTGCCTGAGGAATTACAGCAAGTCCTGGAGATGCTTCCTCATTGAAGCAAGATGAGGGGGTAGTATAGAATGGGGTAAACTGGGTAATATAGGTTTTTGGGATGGAAAGCCAGCGATGTAAAGGCATGAGGGATTTACTCCCCGATGATATGCGAAGATTTCGCTATATTGAGGATACCTTCCGCAATTGCTGTGTTAAGTGGGGGTATCGAGAAGTAAGGACACCAAGCCTGGAATATCTCCACCTATTTACCACTACAGGAACACTCACTCCTAGCAAATTGGGCAAGGCATATTCCTTTCTTGATTGGGATGG
>DAOUSX010000095.1 GCA_030627025.1 Dehalococcoidia bacterium | reverse complement strand
CTAAACTTCCCTACTTATGCAAAACTCTATAGCAGTGGTTTGAAGCGAAACGCTCCATATCTCGCATTCTTATCGACTTCTCCCAAACTAGAACTCGCCCAAAAAGGAAAACTGGCTTTGCTATAGTTGTGATATATTAAGGATTCAGTATAGGAGAAAGTAGCTTGGCTAGTATGAAGTTTACGAACTTGGATGTTAAAGGTATACAGTGACCCGCTCAAACAATCGAAGTTAAGGTAGGACAAGAGTTTATTATAGCTCCGAAAGCTATCCCAGGACTTACAAACGACCAGATTCCTACTCTTCGCCTTGTTTTCTACTACCCACCGCAACCCTCTAACCATTGTGCTACACAAGCCTCAAGATCTGGCGAGGGTAGTACTTCTTTGTCAATTATCACATCTAACACTGCGGGAAGCTTGGAGTCGACTGCTCTTTGTAAAGCAGGCTTGATTTCGGAAGGCTTTACCACCCTTTCACCGTAACAATTCATGCCTCGAGCGATTTCATCGTAGCGGATGTCACCAAGGTCAACGCCAATGTATCTCTTTTCAAAAGACGCTGTTTGTCCGGCTTTTATCATTCCCCAAGCACTGTCACTATGAACTATGAATACGATGGGTAACTGTAGACGACTCGCCGTTTCCAGCTCCTGAATGTTAAGGCCGAATGAGCCATCTCCGGTGACACAGTATACTTGTTTCGAAGGGGCTGCTAGCTTGGCTGCGATAGCATAGGGAATACCGGCTCCAAGGTGCCCCGCATCTCCAGATGAACAGCTTAAGAATGTATTTGGCTCATAGATGCGATTTAATCGCACACACCAGACAGATGTGTTTCCCCCATCGCTCACCGCGATAGCATCCCGTGGAAAGAATTCCCGTGCTTCCTTTACCAATCGCGCTGGATGGATTGGCACACTATCTGACTCACACATTTCCTTGAACCCTTCAAGCCAGTCTTTCTCCACTTGTTTGTAGGATTGAAGAGACTCACGCTCCTCTTTTTTCGGCGTATATTTTTTCAACGCTTCCAAAAGAGCGCGAAGGGTGGATTTTGCGTCACCGACTATCCCGATGTCTACTGACCGGTTAAGTCCAATCATGTCGCCACTGATATCTATCTGGATAAGTTTCTGCTGTGCTGGGTCGCCCCAAAGAGGCGGTTGTCCCCAAAATTCAAGATCTGCTAATCGACCCCCAACCAGGAGCACGACATCAGCATCAGCTTGAACAACGAGTCCCCCCGTGCCAAAACAACTTGAGATAAGGCAGAGGGAATGGTCCTCCGGGATAGCGCCCTTTCCTTGTACGGAGGTGGTTACCGGGGCTTGTAAATACTCAGCGAGTTGGATAAGCTCCTCAGAAGCCTGTGAGCGAATAAGCCCACCGCCAGCATGGATGAGCGGCAATTTCGCCCCTGCCAACATTTTCGCAGCTTGATCGATTAACGAAATGTCCCCAACCGGACGCTCAATGGGTCTATAACTTTTGGGGGGAACGATTTTAACTTCATTTTCGTCTTCGGCTTGAAACATGACATCCGAAGGGAAATCGAGATGAACCGGTCCAGGTCTGCCTGATGTAGCTATCCTGAAGGCCTGATGAACAAGCTCAGGAATACGTTCCCAATGAGAGACAACGGCATTCCATTTAGTGACCCCCTTAAATAGCGAAATTTGATCTAAGCCTTGAGTGGAACCGTGGTCTGGATACGAACGCCATGTCTGATTCTGTGCCGTAATTGCTATTACGGGTATACTATCTGCGGAAGGTGGGTATACTCCGGCGACCAAATTCGCAGCTCCAGGTCCCACCGTTCCGATAGATACACCTGGTTTTCCCGTTACGCGTGTCCAGGCGTCTGCTGCGTGAGCCGCTGCAGCCTCATGCCTTGTACCAATGAACTCAATCCGCTCGTCCTTGTAAATGGCATCTAAAAAAGGTAAAAATTGAGCGCCACACACACCGAAAACATATCTAACATTTTCCTGAACAAGGCAGCGCTTTAAAACTTCCCCACCCGTTATTTTAGCCATGTTCTCACCTCCTACACCGAAAATTATCCGCAGGCAAACAGGATTTCTTCAGTTAAGGTGGCCTTTGCGGGAAATAGAATTTGACCGTGCTGCTTTTTACTATCTCTAATTTTAGCTGTCAAGTATAAACTACGTTCCCCTTTAAGTCAATTTAGTCCCACCCTTCAATGAAAAACTCTGTAAATTTGCCCTTGTGTTTTGCTATCATGATAAACCGACTGTTATCCCACAAAGATAATGCAACCCTATGATTACCTAAAACAGGAATTGGTATATTTCAAGGCGAGGGACTTAAATATGGAAATTGGTAAAGTAGTATATTAAAGATGTGTCACAAGACAAAGTAAGCTAGACTAAGCAAGCACAGCATTCCTATATTTTGATATTATATGGAATGGCTGGCAAATACTGGAGGGGGTGGTAAGAATGCTCAGTTAAGTCTTGTGGAACAAGTCCTTAAGGAGGTTCTCTTATGTTTGATAGTGTTGTCATTAAAGAGCTGAGAGTCGCTAGCTTGCTTCTACCTCCAGAAGAAACATTATTGGGCAAAGAGAAATAAAGAAGAAAAGGAGGTTAGAATGGAAGGTAGTAAACTTTATGTAGGAAATCTCACCTATTCTGTAACTAATGAGCAGTTGGAGGAATTGTTTTCCAATTATGGTGAAGTTAAGCAAGTCAATATAATCGAAGGTAGAGGCTTTGGATTTGTTGAAATGTCTGACCACTCGGAAGCTGAAAAAGCAAAAGAGGCGTTAGACGGTTCCGATTTCGATGGGCGTACCTTGAAAGTTGACGAAGCTCGCCCACCAAAAAGGAATTATCAAAGATAATAGAATAGCTTTCAGAGACAATCTAGATTTAGAGTGGTGGATCTAGTATAACACCAGCCAGGAGGAAAATCTTTGATTTACCCAAATTCACCTTCAGGGGGTTCCTTTATCTGTGAATCTTGAATTGAGTACTAACTGGAATACCTAAACAGAAGAAGAGTAAGGAGAAACGATTTACCCAAAGAAGAATAACTTACTGTACCTTGTAAAATTGCCTTAAATCGAGGAGTTTGGTTCCGGTTATTTTTTCAACCGCAAATGATAAAGTGAGTATCATTACATGGACTATAAAGACCTAAAGGGCCTTCAGGCAGTGAATATAATGCTGCTGAGCGCATATGCTCTGGACATGCAATAGTTTTGACAGGATAGTATTACCCGGCCCATATAGGTAAGGAATCGGCAAAATATTGTGCTGCTACATTCGAGGTAAGAAAAAGAAATGTGGCGATATTTACTTTGTGCCGCTATTTGTATCGCGGTATGGGTCCTCAATGGTAAATGGCTAGTTGAAGGGAAACGGGAACATAACCTCAGTGAGCTTTATGAACATAGCGGGTTGGGTATCTTTTTCACTCTGCTAACGCTTGAATTAACCATTGGCTCAATGTTAGGGACGCAATTTGATGTCCTGTGGTTACAAATTATCGGTTTTATTCTCTACATCCCCTCAGCTTTTTTAGTTGCATCTTCAATCACCACTCTCAGACATAAAGGTAAACCAGAAGGTCCTGACCCCCTTGCTACCACTACTCCAATTGATACTGGTATATTTCGAGTTGCGCGGCATCCTCTATATTTAGGCACAGCACTCTGGGCGATTGCCCTAATGTTGGTTTTTCAATCGGTTGTTTCGGTAGTTCTGGGAGGAATTGCAATTTTTTGTTTTCGAATGGCATCGAAGAAAGAAGATGAATTCAATCTTAGAAAATTTGGAGATAGTTATGCAGAGTATATGAAGAGAGTTCCCAGGTGGAATGCTCTTAGAGGACTGAAGAATTTAAGAAAAGGATGATGCGCAGGAATCTATTGGACAAGTATCTTCTGGCAAAGCCAACCGACGGTGCCTATTTAGCTTAGCGTTTTTGTTGATCTAGCTTTTGCTATCTTAGTATCATGTCTCAAGCACGGAAGAACCGTGAGGGGATAAATTTCTCCGGTACTCACCATACTCAGCTAATCTAGAAAGGACAGCAGCAGCATGGTTGGGCAAGAGATAGCACGAGATTCCCTTTTGCACCGCCAGTCTGCTCACCTGCCCATCTATATATCCACTCCCAAACTCTGAAGCGATGATAATTGGCTTACCATACTTAGCCACTAAAACTGCTAACTGTTCAAGGACCTCAGCCATGGTATCCGCGAATGCCTTAAGCTGTTCACGCAAGACTGAGCTCTCACTGGATACCAATACTATGCCTCTTGGTAACATTGGTGATAAGTTCAGCAACATCAGACCATCAATAGTGGCACAACTGAGCATAACCTCAATAGATTTCATCACATCCTCCCCGAAAACCCCCGCCACCAAATCTACCGGGTTGCCTCGGTTCCACCAGGAAGGCAAGAGGCTATCCAATTCGTTTATAGTTTCTTCAGGAAGCTGAGCCACATTAAGGCCGGCATCAATACAGGCGTCAGCACCAAGGACTCCCCAACCCCCACCAGCAGTGATTATTCCTACCCTTTTCCCTTGAGGCAGCGGTTGATGCAACAGGGCAGCGCCAACGTTGAATATCTCATCCATGTCTCGAACCCTTATAATCCCTGCTTGCTTGCAAACAGAGTTAAAAATAGCATCAGAGCCTGCTAAGGCAGCAGTATGTGATTGAGCTGCTCTAGCTCCAGCACTTGTATATCCCGCCTTAAGCGTCACGATAGGCTTTCTTTGAGTGACCTTTTTAGCTGTTTCAAAGAACCTTCTGCCGTCTTTGAACCCTTCAATATAGCTCAATATGACTTTAGTCTCAGTATCCTCAGCCAAATACTCAAGATAATCTTCACAATGCAAATCTGCCTCATTACCATAGCTGATAAGCTTACTGATACCAAAACCCTTACTGCTTAATCTTTGGACGATGGAAAACCCGATATTACCGCTTTGTGAGACTACAGCAAAGGGCCCTGGCTCAGGGAATAAAGGTGGCATGATGGCACACAAGCTGCAAGCTGTGCTGACAATACCAAAGCAATTGGGGCCCACTAAAATCATGCCACTTTTGCGGGCTATGTTGACCGCCTCCCGCTGCAATTTCTCTCCTTCAGCTCCTACCTCAGCAAAACCAGCGGTGACGATGACCGCGGCCTTGATTCCCTTCTCAGCACATTCTTGCAAAACTTGTGGCACGCCGGAGGGAGGGATCACAACTACAGCAAGATCAGGAGTCTCAGGCAGAGCCTTGACACTAGAATATGCCTTCAAGTCCAGGATTTCTTTTTCCTTTGGATTT
>DAOUSX010000024.1 GCA_030627025.1 Dehalococcoidia bacterium | reverse complement strand
TTCTATGGTAGTGTTGGTACCGGCAATATCCAGGGGGTCGTTGTAAGGGAAGGGTGGTTCTAAATTTTTGACATCGTCCCAGTAATATGTCGAAAGTTGCACCGCTGAAGGCCAAATTATTGGCTCTTCTAGGTCGCCTAGCTCGGTGCAGTTAGTATTGTTACATCCAGTATGATTTGTGCAATCTTCCGCAACGACGCTACCGTTGACGTCGCCCTTGACGCATACGGTGCCATTACTGGTAATGGCGTTATCAAAGAGGTTGAGAAAACTAGGAATATTTAACACATAGCATTCAATCGTGGTATTACCTCCACTATCGCTGGTAGCATTAGAGATAATCTTATAAACTCCCCCAACTATTTCCCGTATGGTAACATTTACATCTCTGTCATTTACTTTCTCATCCAAGGAATATGAATATACCGGCATGCTTAGGTTCCCATCCTTTATTTTACATATGGCAGCTTCTACACCGGAGTCGGCAGCATAGCGCCCCTTCAACACCTGCTCCCCCGACTGGCTGGCTTTAAGGCTGACCACGGCAAAACCAAGGCAGGGCGGGATGAGAATACCACCTATCAACAGCAGAATCATTGCTGCTGATATGGTCGCCTGTCCTTTCTGTCCCCTTATTAACTTACCCAATTTTATCGCATACTTCATCATTCCTCCTATGCTGTCAGCCTGAAGCCAATCTGGAACGACTTGGATTTGACTACATTATTATATTGTGCCGTCACATTTAGCATAATTGAACCCTTCGTTTCCCCTTCTTCGTCTGGCGGTTCATAAGTACAGTTAGTATTGGCAACATCAATATACCGGGCAATGATGATGCGTGTTATGCCAGTCGTTGGATTGGAGACCTCCCGGTGAAGGTCTTGAATGCTCTCTTCATCAGGGCTTTTAAGGAAATAGTAAGTGAAGTTGCATATATCAACCAACTTACCTTCAGTTTCATTCCATTCACTTCTCTTCAATTGAAGCAGCACATACCTATCATTATCTGGGTCATCATACATGCACTTTACAGTTGTATTGTCACCTTCATCAGGCTGGCTCATCACGACATCGTGGTTAATCCAGTAACCCACATTGCGCACCTGATTTAGAGTGGTCAATTGGTTATTGCTGAACACCGTTTTTGCCATTACCTGCTGGATACAAACGGTGACGGTGGCACCAACGACCGCGGCTATGGCGATAGCTACAAGTAGCTCAATTAAGGTAAACCCCTTCTGGTTCCGGTTAATCAATCTCAGCTTTTTCATATCTTCGCCTTATAGCCTTCCAGTGTAAGCTTGAGTTCGCCGATGCGGTAGACCTTAACGGTTATCTCCCGAAGATCACCCTCAATGTCCTCAGCCTTGACCAGCACACTATAGCCAGTGCCACATTCTGCCTCAGAGACAAGAGGAGGCACACCATTAGCAGGATCCCACCAACTTGGCTGAGTTCCCGGAGTAGCAGCATCGGGGGTAACAGTGTAATCCCAGCCTGCAGTTGAAGACCATACCTGGCTCTTAACGAATTCCAGGTGGCTTTGAGACAGGCTCTGGCACACAGCTCTCTCATCAGCAATGATGTCAGCCTTGAGCGCGGCAAATAGGCCACCGAGAAAGGCAGTGGCAAGCATGCCCAGCAAAGCTACAGCTATAAGCACCTCGATTAAAGTCTGTCCCTTTTGACCGGTTACAAGCCTCATCTCGTCTCCTTTATGTCTTTAAGTCTACTATATCTTGCTCTAGCTAGCAACCAGCGAGATTGCTTCACTTCGCTCGCAATGACAGTAAAAAGGGGCCGCAATGACGAAGAGGCATGTCATTGCCAGGCACGCTCCCCTCTTGTCATTGCCAGGCACAACGTGCCGAAGCAATCCCGGGGGCAAGGACCCACAGTTATGTTAGTACTAAAATACCAAGACTAAAATACCAAGACCAAAGAGCAAAGGTAAAAAAGCAAAATTACAACTCAAAATGCAAGAATACTTCCTTCATTTTGCACTTTGACTTTTGACTTATTTTTGCTCTGTCATTTTGCCCTTTGATTTTTGAGTTTTGCTTTTCCTGAGATTGCCACGCTTCGCTCGCAATGACACCTCCCTTCTGTCACTGCGAGGAGCGGAAGCGACAAAGCAATCCCCAGGTTAGTAGCTATCAGCTATCAGCTTTCAGCCTTCAGCTTCATGCCGACTGCTTTTTCACTTTTGCTCTGTCATTTTGCCCTTTGATTTTTGAGTTTTGCTTTCCCGGGATTGCCACGCCTTCGGCTCGCAATGACTCCCCCTCCTGTCATTGCGAGGAGTGTCAACGACGAAGCAATCCCATACCCCGCTGAGGTTGCCACGCTACGCTCGCAATGACAATAAAAAAAGGCCGGCAATGACAATAAAAAGCGCTCGCATGACAGGTGAAGTGGGCTCGCAATGACAGTTAAGATGGGGCTACAATGACAGAGAGATTACCAGGCTACTTTCTGTAACTTGCCAGCACCGTTAAACGGCAGTGCAGCAATGGCTGTTTAACCCATCTGCCCAAAAACACCATACATAGCAGAGACGAGAGCCAGAGCGATGAACGCCACTATACCCCCCATAATCAGGGTGGTGGCTGGCGTAATGGCAGCGATAAGAGCATCAGTGCGGTCATTGGCTTCCATTTCGTAACTCTGCGCCACGGTTTCCATGGTGGCATCGAGGTTACCGGTTCCTTCACCCACAGCAGCCATCTGCACTATGAGAGCGGGAAAGATGGGATTTCGAGACATAGGGCGTGATAGCCCTTGCCCTTTAAGCATTTCGTCACGCACAGTGGTCAGTGCGTCAGCAATCACCTTGTTTTCAGCGTTATCGATGGACAGAGTCATTATCTCAGGCAACGGGACACCAGCACGAAACAAAGTGGCTACAGTGTTAGCATAACGTGAAAGCTCACTGAACAGGGTAACAGGACCGAGAAGAGGCATCTTGAGTTTAAACGAATCCCACCGATACCTACCCGCAGGCGTCTTGATATAGACATAAAGACCAGCGGCGACACCGAGTACGGCAAGCAGAATTGCCCACCAGTAACTTAACAGGAAGCCACTTACGGCGAGAAGAGCTCTGGTCGCCATAGGCAGTTCAGCACCAAGTGCCCCATAAAGGCCCATAAAATTAGGCATAACAAAGAAGACCATTATGGCAATAACCATGATCACCAATAGCGTCACTATTATGGGATAAATCATAGCGCTTTTTACCTTCTTGGCAGCGAGGGCTTCCTTTTCAATATAATCAGCTATTTGCCTCAACACCTGTTCCAGGTTACCAGTCTCTTCGCCAATAGCAATAGTGCGGCAATAGAGCCTGGAGAAAGCCTTGGGGTGTCTTGACAACGCCTGGGATAGCTTGGCACCACCGCGAACGGCGGTGATTACCTCGTTTACCATCGTCCTCAAGGCGCGATTGCTAATTTGTCCTTGCAATAACTCAAGGGCAGCGACGACGTCAGTTCCTGATTCGAGAAGCAAGGCTAGCTGCTTGGAGAACATTACCACCTCTTTGGGCTTTATCGTCGTAAAGGCAGCGGTCAACTTTTCCACATTGAAAAATGGAGTAACTGTTTTCAAGGTCACCACGCGCAAATCACTATAATTAAGGGTATTGACGGCCGCCTCCTCCGAAACAGCACTGATTTTACCTTTGAGTAATTGCCTCTCTTTGGTATACGCTAGATACTCAAAATCCATAGAACCTCCTCATACGCCTGCGCTTACTCCTCTAGGCTATACGCATTACGTAGTACCTCAGATGGAGTAGTTATGCCCTCCTTCACCTTGAGCATACCATCTTTAAGTAGGGGAACCATACCTTCCTTGTACGCCTGTTCTCGAAATTCAACGTTACTGGCGCCTCTCAGTATCATCATCCTCAGTTCATCGCTCATATGAAGCACCTCAAACATTCCCACCCTGCCTCGATATCCCGAATAAGCACACGGTTCACAACCACTACCATAGAGGAATTCCTCCCTATGTTCCCCAATTTCTTTTTCATAAGCTACCTGCTCCAGTTTTGAGGCTGTAATGGAATGGGCACAATCGAGGCAAACACGCCGCACCATACGCTGAGCTACCGCGCCAATAAGTGCTGAAGCCACGAGGAACGGCGCTATACCAAGGTCGAGCAGACGGTAAACAACGCCCACGGCATCATTGGCATGCAGGGAAGAGAGAACCAGGTGCCCTGTCAAGGCAGATTGAACAGCTATTCTGGCTGTTTCGTCATCTCGTATCTCGCCCACCAATATAATATCAGGGTCATGACGCAATATAGACCGCAGCCCACTGGCAAAGGTAAGTCCAGCCTTGGGGTTAATCTGAATTTGATTTATATTTGGAAAGCGATATTCCACAGGGTCTTCAATAGTGATGATCTTCCGAGATACTTTATCTAACTGATTGATGGAAGCGTAAAGCGTAGTAGTTTTCCCAGAGCCGGTAGGTCCGCTAGCTACGATCATTCCGAAGGGAACTCTGAGCATCTCCTGATACTTTTCCAAAGTTTCAGGGAGAAAACCCAATCCAGCTAACTCACGCGCAGCCAATGTCTTATCCAGAAGCCGCAACACAGTTCCCTCACCGTGAACTGTGGGACAAGTAGCAACACGAACATCGATAGGTCTACCACTAGCTTCAATGGTGAATTGACCGTCCTGGGGGCGGATATGGTCAGCGATGTTCATATCACTCATTATTTTGATTCGAGAGGTCAGTGCGGGATGTATGGTTATAGGCAAGGACAAGGTATCCTGAAGGACGCCATCAATACGGTAGCGTACCCTCAATCTATCTTCCTCTGGTTCAATATGAATATCGGAGGCTCTGGCTTTAGCCGCTTCATCAATAATAAGGTGTAAAGCACTAGCTACTGGAGCATCCGCAGTAGCGGCGATTAAGTCCATTTCCCCACCACCAGCCGTATCTTCAGAAATACCGGCTAATTGCTCCTGAATTTGCCCAAAACCTCTGTAATTAAAGTCAATGGCCTCCTGAATTTCCTTTTCCTCAACAACCACCGGTTTTACCCTCATCTTGCTCTGGTGCTCTAGAATTTGAAGAGCGAATATATCAGCAGGATTTGCCATCGCCATTTCCAAGGTATTGCCCCTAACGGACAACGGTATGGCCATAAATCTTCTTGCGGTAGACTCAGGAACCAACTTCAATACCTCAGGGACGATTGCCTTTTTGAGTAGTCTCGCCTTCGCTTTTGGCTTTGCTTCCTCCGGTTTCACCTCTGCCTTTGGTTCCGGTGCTTTGGTTAATATCTCCGAAAGAGCACTTTCAATGGCAGACATACCCTGTTGGCGAGTCTCTTCCTTGGCAGCCACTTCCTCTTCTTCACCAACTTCCTCACCGATAGATATTTCTTTGCTTGGGCTACCAAGCCTGATAACATTGATCTTTTGCTGCTGAGCAAACTCCGCAGCCTCGGCAGTAAGCTCACCCGAAATGAACAAAACCTTTTGCTGGATTTCAGCATCATAGGCCTTTTTGTCGAATAAAGACATCTCTTCCAAGTCCACTCGCCCCCCAGTTAGCACGTCTATAGCTAATTGGTGAGGAATAAACCCGTCATCTTCTCTGGCCAAAATATCAAAGGTATATTCAGCACCAGATCTCCCTTTCACTTTACTGTCCTGTTCAATTGTGTATCCCAACTCAGTAAGAGAGGACAGTAATTGCTCCTTGGAGTTAAATCCCACCACCACAGTTTTCCTGTCCCGTTTGGCAATGGATAAGGCTAAAAATTCCTTAAGGCTTTCTTCAGATAAAATCTTTATTTGCTGCCCACGGGCAAATTGAGCTGCTACAGAATCAAGCCCGGGAAGGGCAATGAGGACTTTGTCCCAAATGTCACAGTTATAACATTTGTCATCAAATTCGAAAACTTCGGTTAATCCTATCGGCTGACCATTATCATGCTTGACGATACCTATAGCGGTGACACAGGATATAAGTCCATTATTCTTGCGAGCTAACAAATCGAAGGTATATTCAGTTCTAAACTTACCTTCAAGGGTAACATGGCGCTCAACTTTGTAGCCCAGCGCCGTGACCTTCCTGATAAACTGTCCCTCAACATCTTGCAGTTGATTCTCAAATTGAAACTCAGGATGCGCAGCACCCTTTAGCTGACCTTCATTCTTATTCTTGTTACTCTGTCCCATCTTCCTATTCAGCTATATTTTAAGAAACAATAACTAAAATATCAAACTAACGTGAGATAGCTTGATATTGACCGGCGATTTATCTTTAACTGCCTCTACCCAGAGCTTGCTCCACTCTGCTAGCATAGCTCTTAACCACCAATCGCACTATGCCCAACGGGGCATCCCTAGTAGTCACCATGGCTAAATAGGATTCTTGACCCAGAGGTCTAATTAAAATTTGACCTGCAGTTGAAGTGAACAAGTTATCCTCAAGGTCACCAGCCTTTAGCTTATCTGCGCTCGTTCGCGCGATCCTGAATATTGCCGCTAGTTGAGCTGCAGCTAACTCTGCGTTAAGCATAGAACCAGAAGGCACATAGCTGGAAATGGCAACCCCGTCACTACCTGCCACTGCAATACATAATAACCCGTCAACTTGCCCTGCCATCTCCTCCAATATGCTGTTTAAGTTTCCTCCTGCTCCCATTTTACCTCCTTTTCCTGGCTCACCCTTCTTCTTCCCCTTGCCCCAGGTAAACCTAGATAAATCAGCCATCATTCAAATTTAGGCAACGCTTGATATACCTGGGCAGCATGTTCTCTGGCCACTAAACGCGCCATACCAAGAGTAGTGGACTCCTTGGATAAAATCATTGCCAGATAGAAGTCGGAAGTGAGAGCCTTAGTCAAAATATACTTTGAAGCGGTGGTGATCAAATTTTCATCAAAATCGCCGAGCTTTAGCTTGTCAGCAGTCAAACTACACAGGCGCACCACCACAGCCAACTGGGCTGCCGCTAATTCAGCATTGAGTGTTGCGCCGGGCGGTGTAACAACGGCAACAGGAACACCCTCCATGTCCATTATTCCCACCCCCAGTAAGCCATCGGTCGTGCTTGCTATCTCGTTTACAACGTCGCCTATACTCCTCTTTTCTGTCTCTTCTGTCTCTTCTACCTCTTCTGTCTCTTCCGTCTCTTTATTATCTTCTTCTACTGCCAACTTATCACCTCCTTTCATACTTTCGTAATAGGAATTTGGTCATTATCGCTACAATCCCTTTTTCTAAAATACCTAGCTAATGTAATACTAAAACGATATAGTAAGGCAGTAAATAGGAATTTAGTCATTATTGCCACAATCCCTTTTTCTAAAATACCTGACTAACGTAATATCAAAATGATATAGCAAGGCAGTAAGATAGTCAACGGTTTAGCTTGCTATGCAAGGGGATACCACGAGGGGTATTGCCAAACCTTAACCTGTTGTTTAATAATGAGCATAATGCATAGAGATAGATGTGCAAGGTTATCTGCAATACTGATTGTTTTTTTTCTTTTTGCCACTCTCGTTCCCCTGCTTGGCAGCCAGCCAACTTCAGCCAATCCAGACAGGCTAAAGTGGTCTGTTGTTGACACTCCCAGTGAAGAAGGAAATGTAGTGGTTAGCCCCAGCGAGATAAACGCCTTTGTTGCCGGCCAGAATGAAACTTTTTACGCCATAGATATTCCCAATGGAACGGTTTATAAGTCGACTGATGCTGGCGTTACCTGGGAAAATATAACCGATGCTCTCATTGAAGCCGACGCTGAATTGCCCGCCTGGGATATCGCTGTTGCCCCGGATAACCCTGATTGGGTGGCAGTAGTCACTGATAACAGGACCGCCGTGTATCTCTCCGATAATGGCGGGGATAAGTGGGAAGGCAAATGGAAAAACAGCACCGATTTCGATTTAAATGGCACGCTTATCTCAGATATCGCCATTTCTCAGAAATATGACGACACCTACTATGACGGCGCTATAGGCACCAGAAAACCCGATGGCTTGACCAATGGTGATGTCTGGGTAATTAAATGGGAAAGCCTGACACCTCTTTGGAAGGCTCAAGAACTGCAGATAGACCCAACTACACCAAACACCACCGCCGATGTAAGCACAGTCCGCTTCTCGCCTAACTATGCCGAAGACAAAGCGATACTCGCCATCGCCTCCTCAGCAAATGATATAGCTCCGTCGTCACTACAAGACAGGACATTCCTGTGCACTGGAGAAAGGAATACTGAAACCAAGGAGACAACATGGACTTTACCAGAGAAATTCATAGAAATCATTGACAGCAGCTTGGGTGACTCACCCGACGAAAATGAAATCATCTTCTCCGATTTAGCACTCCGTTCAGACCAAGATTATAGTGAAAAGAATTGGATTGCCTACGCCAGTTATTACTCTAATTCTACCACCGGGTGTGATGATGTATACCGGATAGTAGAACCTGGCAAACAGGTATACAGACTGGATGTCAAAGGGGGCAATGATGTTGGTATAGCTTCGATTGATTACCAGGGAGGCATACTCCTTGCCGGGGAAGTATTAGGCAAAGGTAATTCCGCTAACGCCTTAATTCATATTTGTTCTAATCCTGAGGGTTGCCCCCCTAAGTGGGAAGAGCCCACTAAACTACCCACCGGTGGCGCTTCCTCCGAGAACC
>DAOUSX010000166.1 GCA_030627025.1 Dehalococcoidia bacterium | reverse complement strand
TGATGATAATTTTATTGGAATAAGAGGAAGTTAAAGGAGGAAACGCTCCCAGCGATAATTAAATGGTCCTGGGGGAGAAAATACCCCTTCAGGTTCTTTACCGAGGCGTCTATAAATCTTGCTGATGATGAACAGCTAATGCAATTGATGACGAAAGCAGGGTTTGATACAGTATTTGTTGGCATTGAAACCCCAAATGAGGAGAGTCTGGTTGAATGTAGCAAGGTTCAAAATGTGAATCGTGATTTGGTAGCCTCAGTTAAAAAGATGCAAAACTATGGACTAGAGGTACAAGGGGGGTTTATTGTTGGCTTTGACAGCGACCCGATTTCAATTTTTAAAAGTCAAATCAATTTCATTCAGAGGAGTGGAATCGTTACTGCAATGGTTGGTTTGCTAAATGCTCCTCCAGGCACAAGACTATACCAACGACTGAAAAAGGAAAATCGTTTATTGCCAGGCGGTTCTGGCGACAATACAGATGGTTCACTCAACTTCATCCCTAGGATGAACCGTGAAACTCTCATCAAGGGCTATAAGAATGTCGTAAAGACAATTTATTCATCCAAGCCGTATTACGAACGGATTAAAACATTTCTAGAGGAATACGAACCTCATAAACCTCGAAAAGCGGGGAAGGGCAAACTCCACTTTTGCGAGATTAGAGCACTTGTTAAATCCATGTGGATTTTAGGTATCAAAGAAAAAGGAAGGAGATACTACTGGAGGCTTTTTAGTTCAACCTTGCTCAAAAAACCCCGCCTGTTCCCTTTATTCATAAAGCTTGCCGTCTATGGATTCCACTTCCGTAAGGTTGCTGACAAAATACAGTAGCATCCCGATTTTGGTTCCGTATTAGTGGATTAACTCGTGTTATATCTTTCTATACTTATTCGCTCAACGAATGGGGTGGACTAAGGTGGGTGGGTGAAGCGACTTAATCAGTGGCTACGTAAAATCCGAGGTCAATAAGCCCTTGCCCGGTATGAATTGCTGTTGGTGCTAAGCCTTCAAAAACATAAAGTTCCTCACACTGAAACTGAGATAACAACATCTTTCTTAGCTCTTCGGCTTGCTGAGGAGCCTTAGTGTGAGTTGTAGCGACGTGTATCTTCTTATTTCCTACCCTTTCCTTAGCTATGCTGACCATTTTCTCCATTATTTGCTTTTTGGTTTTGACTCTTGCCACCGGTTTTATCACTCCCTCTGCAATCTCCAGGAGGGCTCTAAAGCTGCTTACCTGTTGTGCTTCAGCCCAGGACTTAGCCTGGCATATGCGTCCTCCTTTATCTAAATAGAAAAGTGTATCTGGCGCAGTGAGGTGGGTTATTCGTTGTATTAGATAGTTGACTTGCTGCACAACCTGCTCTATGTTTTTGCCTTGTTCTGCTGCCCTGGCTGCTGCTAAGACGATAAGCGCAAGTCCTGATCCACCGGTGCGTGAATCTACCACCTCAATTGCTGTTCCGGGCAGTTCTTTTTGAGCTACTTCTTTAGCCTGCATAGCTACCTTGTATGCTGCGGTGAAACCCGAGCTCGCAGAGATATACAGGATAGCCTCACTACCTTGGCCCGCCTCTTGGAAAGCTTGCAAGCATTCTCCTACGGGAAACGGGGTCATTGTGGGTATATTCTCCTTCTTAGCTACTCGGGCATAGAGGTCTTCCATATCTACTTCTGTGTCCAGGCAATCTTTGTCGTCCATGATGATGTGGAATGGTATCAACCTGATGTCAAATTTTCCTGCTATTTCTGGTGACATGTTGCTTCCTGTATCAGTCATAACAGCTACCTTTTTCACTATAACCTCCTCGTTATTTGGAATTGATGTGGTTAGCCGCTGCTGTAGAATCCAAAGTCAATAAGCCCCTCTCCATTGTGAACTGCTGCCACCGGTAAGACCTCAGTAATATAAAACTCACCGCATTGAACTGAAGATAGCTTCTTTTGTTCCGCTTGTCCACGAACATTGTATGTCGCTGTTAAATACATCGCAGTCCGATGTATTATAAGGGGTAAGATATTTTTGTCAAGACTTGGTTTTGAAATTAGCTGGTGTGAGGCGTAGCGAGAGGATTCACTATTCTTATGTCATTGCGAGGCATATTTCCCTTTGCGGGGAGATGTGAAATACTAAGCACCAAATCGTGAACGACATCAAACAATATCAAAAACCAAAGATTAGAAAGCAAAACTACAATTCAAAAGGCAAAAATACTTTCATTTCTAAACTTTGCTCTGTCATTTTGCATTTTGACTTTTGCCTTTTCACTTTCCCCGGGATTGCCACGCTTCGCTCGCAATGACCTCTTTTTGTCACCCTGAACGAAATGAAGGGTCTCGAAATTGCTTTATGGAGTCTGTCCTGAGTGAGATTCTTCGGCGCTTCGCTTCCTCAGAATGACAAAAGGAAATTGGGGGTCAGAATGACAGAGAGCGAACGGTTCGCAATGACAGACAGGATGGGCTTTCTACCATTGAACAAACATCGGCATGATTACATGGACATAGTTGTCCACGCCGACAGGACGGATGACGCCGGGACTTGATGAGGTGGTGACTTCTAGAGCGACCTGAGCTTGATGGACGACATTTAAAACATCGCTGAGATACTTTACATTGAAGGCGATTTTAGCCTCCTCTCCGTCAACAAGTGCGTCGACTTCGCTGACATTGCTTCCTATTTCCTCTGCCTGGGCAGAGGCGGTTATCTTTCCAGGGGTAAGTTCACTCCCAGGGGTGATGGTTAGTCGGACAATTCCACTGGCATCGCGAGCAAATACTGAGGATATTTTGGTAATTCGCAGAAAATCGTTAATGTCTACCACAGCCCTTGTGGTATAGCTTTCTGGGATAACCTGGGAATAGTTGGGGAAGGAGCCCTGGATAAGTTGCGAGACTATTTGAGCATCTTTAAGCTTGAAGCAAACCTGGCTTTTCTGCTGGTTCATAGCCATTTCCACTGGCTCTTCTTGATCACTGAGAAGGCGGTTTAACTCGTTAAGGGTTCTTGCCGGGATAATTGCCGTGTTCTTCTGTTCCACTGGTGTGAACAGGTTTATTTTGTGGACTGCCAATCTGAAACCATCAGCGGCTGCTAAAGTAAGCTGGTCTCCTTCAAACTCACAGTGAACGCCGGTCAGCATTGGCCGTGATTCCTCCACAGCAGCGGCGAAGGAGACCTGTGCAATTCCCTCTCTAAGTGCATTTGCTTCGATAGTGGTGGTTAGGTCGCCGCTCACTTCGGGGATTGGTGGAAAATCTTCGGCGTCAATGCCGTTGATGCGAGCTTCAAACCGCCCGCTTTTGAGCTCAACGGTATGGCTCTTGGCAGGGAGTGTGACTTCAACTAAATCGCTGGGTAAGGAATTGATAAAGTCAATTAGTAGTCGGGCGGGAACAGTTATGCTTCCTTCTTGTTCCACTTTGGC